>JAQTVU010000091.1 GCA_028706695.1 Mycobacterium sp. | reverse complement strand
GTCGTGGCGCAACACCCGTTCGCGGGCCGCGATCGAGGCCTGGTCCACGTCGTCGAGCACCCGCTCGTAGTCGGCGATCGCCGCCGCCGGCACCGGAACACCCAGCGCCGCTTGCGCCCGCAGCACCGCCAGCCACAGCCGCCGTTCGGTGGCGACCTTCGCCTCGGGCGACCAGATCGCGACCATGTCGGCGCTGGCGTACCGGGTGGCCAGCACATTCGGAATGCTCACACCGACACAGCTTACGGTCGGGCTTGTCGTTCGCCCGCGAGCGGAACGCCACGGCGGAAAGCCGCGCCCAAAATCGCCGCCGCGTTACGCTCGCGGCCTGCCCGCCCGGGCCCCGCCATAACCTGAGGGGATGTACTTCGCCGGCGTGGACCTGGCCTGGGCCGGCCGCAGCCCGACCGGGCTGGCCGTGGTGGACGCCGACGGCGGTCTGGTGCACGTCGGCGCGGTGCGCGACGACGCCGCCATCCTGGCCGCGTTGCGGCCGTACCTGGACGGCGACTGCCTGGTCGCCTTCGACGCCCCGTTGGTGGTGACCAACCCCACCGGCCAGCGGCCCGCCGAGACGGCACTCAACCGCGACTTTCGCAGGTTCGAGGCCGGCGCGCACCCGGCCAACACCGGGAAACCGGAGTTCGCCGACGAGCCCAGGGCCGCGCGCTTGGCACGGGATCTGGGGCTGGATATGGATCCGTGGTCGTCGGCGGGGCGGCGCGCCATCGAGGTGTGTCCGCATCCGGCGACCGTGGTGCTGTTCGGGCTCGCGCGGACGCTGAAGTACAAGGCCAAGCCCGGCCGCGGGCTGGACCGGCTCAGATCCGAACTGCTGCTGTTGATGGACGGCGTCGAACAGCTGGCGCTTGCCGCGGTGCCGCTGCGGGTGACCGGCCACCCCGACTGGCGACAGTTGCGCCGGCAGGCGGCCGGCGCGGAGCGCAAAAGCGAGTTGCGCCGCGTCGAGGATCCGGTGGATGCCGTGGTCTGCGCGTACGTGGCGTTGTACACCGAGCGCCGCCCCGCCGGGGTGACGATCTACGGCGACCTCGCCACGGGGTACATCGTGACGCCGTCGTTGCCCACGGACCGGGCTTAGCGCGGGCTTAGCGGACGTCGAACAGCTTTGGCGAAGGCTCGGCGCCGGCGCCCCGCCTCCTCAGCCGGCGAATGATCAGGGCGGTCACCGGCGCCATGACCAAACCGCCCGCGATCATGATCGCCGCCAGCACGTACTGCTGCACCGGCCGGCCGAAGAAGGGCATCAGCAGCACCGACGACGACAGCAAGCCGAAGACCGGCAGCGCCGTCGGCGTGCGGAAGTGCGGCCGATCGTTGGACCCGGCGTCGCGGCGCAGCACCAGCACCGCGACGTTGACCATGGTGAACACTGCCAGCAACAACAGCGACGTGGTACCGCTGAGCACCGAGATCGCGTCGGCGTTGGCGAAGGCGGTGACGTAGAGGATCACCCCCAGCGCGATCGACGTGGTGAACAGCACCGCGACCCACGGCGACCGCCGCTTGGCGCTCACCCGGCCCAGGAACGAGGGCAGCACCCCCTGGCGGGCCATCCCGTAGATCAATCGGCTGGCCATCAGCATGCCGAGCAGCGCGGTATTGGACACCGCCACCATCGACACGAACGGCAAGATGTTCTTGATCGGCAGGCCCGGCGCACCCTGCTGGACCACGTCGATCAGCGGCGTGTCGCTTTCTCGCAGCGCCCGGACGGGCACCAGCGCCACCGAGACGATCGCCACCAGCATGTAGAGGGCGGCCGCGATGCTCATCCCGCCCAGCAGGGCCTTCGGGAACACCTTCAGCGGGTTTTTGGTCTCCTCGACCATGTTCACCGAGTCCTCGAAGCCGGTCATGGCGAAGAACGCGAGCGACGTCGCAGCGGTCAGGGCGACGAAGACGTTCTTGTCGCCGACGTCGAATGCGATCGCTCGGGAGTAGTCGGCACGTCCGGCGTGCAAGGAGGCCCACAACCCGACGGCGATCACCATCGCCAACCCGCCGATCTCGATGAGGGTGAGGGTCACGTTCAGCTTGGCGCTTTCCCGCATGCCGCGCAGGTTGACCACCGCGAGCAACACCATGAACAGCATCGCCACGACGACGCGGGTGGGCCCCCGGCCGAGCCCGAACGCGACGACGAGGTTGGCCGCGAAGAACCGGGACGCGGTCGAGGACCCGGTGATGGCGGCGCACATGACCATGAACGCGACCATGAACGTCAAAAACCGATTGCCGAACGCCTTGTGCACGTACAGCGCGGTGCCGGCGGCCTGCGGATACTTGGTCACCAGTTCCAGGTAGCTGCACGCGGTGACGGCGGCGATCCCGAACGCCAGCAGAAACGGAACCCACGCCGCGCCCCCGACTTCGGCGCCGACGTCGCCGATGAGCGCGTAGATGCCGGTGCCCAGCATGTCGCCGACGATGAACAACAGCAGCACTCCCGGGCCCATTACCCGAGTCAGCTGCGCCTGCTCGGCGAGTTCGGGCCCGTCCATGGCACCTCCCCGACGTCGACTGCACTCCCACCACGCTGCCAAAAGGAAGCCGGCGGGTCTGACCTGCACACCGCACCAGCGGTGAGCAGGTCAGACCCGCACCGGCCGCTGGTCGACGGGTGCCAGCAGGTCGATGAGGTCGACCACCGTCGCCAGCGCCGCGGTCCGCGGATCGCGGCCTTCAACTAGCGCGGAGACCACCGAACCGTCGACCGCGCAGATCAGCGTGCACACCAGTTCGATATGCACCGACCGGCCCGACCGTTCGATGGCCTCGGCCACCGCCTCGGCGCGCTGCCGCAGGCTGCGGCGCATGGTCTCGCGCAGCGCGGCCAGCCGGGTGCATGCGATGTGTCGCTCGTATCGCGAGATCAGCTGGTCGGTGAGTCCGGGATCGGAGACGTCCCCGACCAAGAGGTCGACGAGCACCTCGGCGGTGGTCTCGGACCCGCGCCGCCGCCGCGACAACGAGGTAATCCGCGCCCGCAGCTGCGCGACCTCGATCATCCCGATGTGCTCGACGGCGCGGGCGATCAGGTCGTCGAGCGACGAGAAGTAATAAGTGGTGGACGCCAGGGGCAACCCGGCCCGGCGGGCGACGGCGCGGTGCCGCACCGCCTCGAACCCGCCCTCGGCAAGCAGCTCGGCGGCAGCACTCACCAGCGCATACCGTCGACGTTCTCCTTTTGGAGTAACTGCTGCGGTCACGACTAGCCATGGTGCCAGCCAAAGTGGTACTGCATTGCCATTTCGGCCAAACGGTCCGCCGAACGAACCTGGCATGATGGCGCGCATGTCCGACCCGAGCCGCCGCGCCGTGCTGCGTCTGGCCGCCGGCGCGGCCGTCGGCGCGGTCGGCGCATTCACGCTCGACGTCGCGTCCCGGCCCCGGGCGTCGCAGGCCATGCCGGCAGGCGCCCGCGCACCGCTGGCACCGGCGCCGCCCGCACCAGGTGAACCCGCTTCCCCGGGCCAGCCGGCGCCCACCATGGTCACGGGCTCGTTCGTGTCGGCCGCCCGCGGGGGCGCCGACACCAACTGGGCGATCGCCCGCCCGCCCGGCCAGACCAAGGCGCTGCGACCGGTGATCGCCCTGCACGGAAAGGGCAGCGACGCGTCCAGCGTGATGGCCGGCGGCGTCGAGCAGGGTCTTGCGCAGGCGGTCAACGCCGGGTTGCCCCCTTTTGCGGTGGTCGCCGTGGACGGCGGCGGCAGCTACTGGCACAGGAGGGTATCGGGTGAGGACAGCGGGGCCATGGTGCGCGACGAGTTGATCCCGATGCTGGGCACCCAGGGTCTGGACATGTCTCGGGTGGCGTTTTTGGGCTGGTCGATGGGCGGCTACGGCGCGTTGCTGCTCGGCGGCCGGCTGGGGCCGGCGCGCACCGCGGCGATCTGCGCGGTCAGCCCGGCGCTGTGGCCGTCTTGGGGGGCGGCCGCGCCCGGCGCATTCGACGGGCCCGGCGACTTCGCGGCCAACTCCGTGTTCGACATGTCGGCGCTGGCGTCCATCCCAATCAGGGTGGACTGCGGCGACGGCGACCCGTTCTACGCCGCGACCAAGCAGTTCGTCGCCCAGCTGCCCACCCCGCCGGCGGGAGGCTTCTCTCCCGGTGGGCACAACCCGGCGTACTGGAGCTCTCAGCTGCCGGCCGAGCTGACCTGGATGGCACCGCTGCTGACCGCCTGACGGTCCGACGCGGTGAGCGTAACGCCACGGCGAGAAACGCCGCCGAAAATCGCCGCGGCGTTACGCTCGCGGGCGTGAACACACCGTTCGGCTGGACCTTCCCCTACGCCTGGCCGCGAAAACCCGTCTTGGCGGCGAATGTGGTCTGCACATCGCAACCGCTGGCCGCGCAGGCGGGCCTTCGCATGCTGGCCGAGGGCGGCAACGCGGTGGACGCGGCCGTCGCCACGGCCATCGCGCTGGCGGTGGTCGAGCCGGTGTCCAATGGCATCGGCTCGGACGCGTTCGCCATCGTCTGGGACGGCCGGCGGGTGCACGGGCTGAACGCCTCGGGCCGTTCACCGGCGGCGTGGACACCGGAGTACTTCGCCGGCAAGGCCGTTCCCGCCGTCGGCTGGAATTCGGTGACCGTGCCCGGCGCGGTGTCGGCCTGGGCCGAGCTGCACGCCAAGTTCGGCGAGCTGCCGTTCGAGAGGCTTTTCGGGCCCGCGATCTCCTACGGCCGTAACGGATTTCTGGTCTCGCCGACCGTCGCGGGGCAATGGGCGGCGCAGGCGCCGCTGTTCGCGACCCAGCCGGGGTTCGCCGAGGCGTTCCTGCCCGGGGGGCGCGCACCCAAAGCCGGTGAGCTGTGTCGGCTTCCGGCACATGCCGACACGCTGGAGAAGATCGCCGCAACCCACGGCGAGGCGTTCTACCGCGGTGAGCTGGCCGAAAAACTCGAGGCGCACGCGTCGGCCCACGGCGGCGCCATGCGCGCCGACGACCTGGCCGCCCACCGCGCGGATTGGGTCGGCACGGTGACGGCCACCTACCGCGGCTACACCGTGCACGAGATACCGCCCAACGGGCACGGGATTGTGGCGTTGATCGCCCTGGGGATCCTCGAGCACTTCGACCTGTCCTCGCTGCCGGCCGATTCCGCGGATAGCGTGCATCTGCAGATCGAAGCGCTGAAGCTGGCTTTCGCCGACGCACAGGCCTACGTCGCCGACGTCGACCACATGCCGCTCGGCCCGCAACACCTGTTGGATCGGGAGTATCTGAAACAGCGCGCCGCGCTGATCGACCGCAATCGGGCAATGCCGGCGTCCGCGGGAACACCCAAGAGCGGCACCGTGTATCTGACCGCCGCCGACGCCGCAGGGAGGATGGTGTCGATGATCCAGTCGAACTACATGGGATTCGGCTCGGGCGTGGTGGTGACCGGCACCGGAATCTCCCTGCAGAACCGAGGGGCGAATTTCGTTGCCGAGCAGGGACATCCGAACCGCGTCGGGCCCGGCAAGCGGCCCTACCACACGATCATCCCGGCGTTTGTCAGCAAAGACGGCGCCCCGGTGATGAGCTTCGGGGTGATGGGCGGCATGATGCAGCCCCAGGGCCATGTGCAGGTGATGGTGCGCGTCGCCGACCTCGGCCAGAATCCGCAGGCGGCGTGTGACGGTCCGCGGTTCCGCTGGATGCATGGAACACAGGTGAGCTGCGAACGGGGTTTCCCGCGCTCTACGCTCGACGGGCTGCGACAGCGCGGGCATGACTTGGTCGCCGTGGACCACCGCGACCAGTTCGGCAGCTGCCAGGCGATCTGGCGCCTCGACGACGGATACTTCGCGGCCAGTGATCCACGTCGCGACGGGCAGGCTGCGGGTTTCTAGCGGCTGCTAGACGCTGATCTTGCCCTGCACCGCCGCCAGCGCGATGTCCTTGCGAAAGTGACTGCCGGGCAAGCGGATTGAACCCATAATGTCGTATGCGCGGGCACGCGCGGCGGATAGGTCGGCGCCGGTGCCCACCACCGACAGCACCCGGCCGCCCGACGAGACGATCGCGCCGTCGGCACGGCGTGCAGTGCCGGCGTGCAGCACGCCGTCGGCTTCGGAACCTACGACAACGTCGCCGATTCGGGGGGGTCCGGGATAGTTCTCGGCCGCCAGCACCACCGTCACGGCCGCACCCGTGCGCCAGCGCAACTCGCCGAAGTCGGCCAGCGTGCCGGTACCGGCGGCATACAGCAGCTGCCCCAGCGGCGACTCCAGCAGGGCCAGCACGGCCTGCGTCTCGGGATCGCCGAAGCGGCAATTGAATTCGACGACCGCGGGGCCTTTCGCGGTGATCACGAGCCCGACGTACAGCAGCCCGCGGAAGGGGCTGCCCCGCCGGACCAGTTCGGCGGCGACGGGTTCGACGATGCGCTCGACGATGTCCCGGCACATCTGCTCGGGCAGCCACGGCAGCGGCGCATAGGCGCCCATACCGCCGGTGTTGGGCCCGGTGTCGCCGTCGCCGACGCGCTTGAAATCCTGCGCCGGCAACAGCGGCACCACGGTCATGCCGTCGACGAGGCAAAACAGCGACACCTCGGGGCCGGCCAGATAGGACTCCAGCAGCACCGGGTGACCGGCGTCGAGCAAGCCGGCGGCGTGGGCGCGCGCGGCGCCGCGGTCGGCGGTGACCACCACCCCTTTGCCGGCGGCCAGGCGGTCGTCTTTGACCACCCAGGCCGGCCCGCCGCCCGGCGGCCCGAACCGGTCCAGGGCGGCATCCAACTGCGCTGGGTTGTCAACGATCTCGCTGGCTGCGGTGCGGACCCCGACCGCGGCCATGACCTCCTTGGCGAACGCCTTGGAGCCTTCGATGCGCGCGGCCTCCTTGCCGGGCCCGAAGCAGACGATGCCGGCGGCGCGCACGGCATCCGCCACCCCCAGTACCAGTGGCACCTCGGGGCCGATGACCACCATGTCGGCCCGGACGTCGCGGGCCACGGCGACCACGTCGTCGCCGGAGGTGACGTCGACGTCGCGCTGCTCGGCCAGCTGTGCGGTGCCGGCGTTGCCGGGAGCGACGATCAGTCCGGTGACCTGGGGGTCATTCCCGAGGGCGAGCAGCAGCGCATGCTCACGGGCACCGGAACCGATCACCAGGACACGCACGGGACGTCACTTTACGGGCCGGTCAGTGCTGCGTAGCGTATCGGCCCGGTCGGCGCCCGACGCGCAACAGCGGGGGCGTCCCGAAGTCGCACACCGCGCTAAGCGGCCGACCCCGTTGCACCCGGCTGGCCCACCCGTACCACTACTGGCCCGCGCTTCGGATGTAGAGCAGCCGGTCGTTGGCCTCGATGGCGTCCACTTCCGGTGCACCGATGCGGTGCAAGTGACCATCGCGCACCACACCGAGCACGATGTCGCGCAGATGTCGGGGGGAACCACCGACCTCGGCCGGGTCCACTTCCCGCTCGGAGATGGCCAGGCCGACGTCGGGAGTCAGCAGGTCCTCGACCATCTGCACCACGCTGGGCGTGGTGGTGGCCAGGCCGAGCAGCCGGCCGGCGGTCTCGGAGGACACCACCACGGCGTCCGCACCCGACTGCTCCAACAGGTGCTGGTTCTCCGCTTCCCGGATCGACGCCACGATCTTGGCCTTGGGCGCGATCTCCCGCGCCGTCAAGGCGACCAGCACGGCGGTGTCGTCGCGGCCGGTCGCGACGATGATCGAGGCCGCGTGCTGCGCCCCGGCCAGCCGCAACACGTCGGACTTGGTGGCGT
>JAQTVU010000090.1 GCA_028706695.1 Mycobacterium sp. | reverse complement strand
CCCCAATCGCCGTCGCGCAGCGCGGACATCAGATCCAGCACGCCCTGCGGCGGTGTGGTGGAACCGGTCGGGCGGCAGTGCGGGCAGACGCTGCCCCCGGCGGCAACGTGAAACGCCCGATGCGGGCCAGAAGTGGCGCACCGGGCGCATTCGGTCAGCGCCGGCGCCCATCCGGCGGTGCCCATGGCGCGCAGCAGGTAGGCGTCCAGCAGCAGGTCACGCGGGCGGTGCCCGTCGGCGACCGCCCGCAGCGCATTCACCGTGAGCCGATGCAAAGCCGGGGCGGGCGCCCGCTCCTCACCGGCGAGCCGTTCGGCGGTCTCCAGCATCGCGCACCCGCAGGTGTATCGGCCGTAGTCGCTGACGATGTCGGTGGCGAACGCGTCGATCGAGACGACCTGGGTGACGACGTCCAGGTTGCGGCCGGGGTGCAGCTGCACGTCGATGTGCGCGAACGGCTCCAGCCGCGCGCCGAATTTGCTGCGGGTGCGGCGCACCCCTTTGGCCACCGCACGAACCAGCCCGTGGTCGCGGGTGAGCAGGGTGACGATCCGGTCGGCTTCCCCGAGCTTGTGTTGGCGCAGTACAACCGCCCGATCTCGATATAGCCGCATCACAATAGTTTTGCACCCCGCCGCGGCATCGTGGGTATCCGCGCCGATAGTCTCGTACCCCGTGGTTGGCGCTTCGGGATCCGCTTTCGGGTCCGTTTCCGGATCCGGCAGCCAGCGCATGCCCACGTTGACCGACCTGCTCTATCAGCTGGCCAGCCGGTCGGTGACATCCCTCACATTGGTGCGTCGTTCCCTGCACGCCATCCACGTCACCCAGCCGACCCTGAACGCCTTCCGCGTGGTGCTCACCGAATCGGCGGTGGCCGACGCCGCGGAGGCGGACCGGCGCCGGGCCGCCGGTGACACCGCACCGTTGCTGGGCATCCCGATCGCCGTCAAGGACGACGTCGACGTTGCTGGAGTGCCCACGGCCTATGGCACCGACGGGCCTGTCGCGCCCGCCACCCAGGACGCCGAGGTGGTTCGCCGGCTCAAGGCGTCCGGGGCGGTGATCGTCGGCAAGACCAACACCTGCGAACTGTGCCAATGGCCGTTCACCAGCGCGCCCGGATTCGGGCATACCCGCAACCCCTGGTCGCGCCGGCATACCCCGGGCGGATCGTCGGGCGGCAGCGCGGCCGCGGTGGCTGCGGGCCTGGTGACCGCCGCGATCGGCTCCGACGGCGCCGGCGGCATCCGAATCCCCGCCGCGTGGACCCACCTGGTGGGAATCAAGCCGCAGCGCGGCCGCATCTCCAGCTGGCCGTTGCCGGAGGCGGTCAACGGCATCGCCGTCAACGGGGTGCTGGCCCGCACGGTGGCCGACGCGGCGTTGGTGCTCGACGCCGCCTCCGGCAATGTCGACGGTGACCGGCACAAGCCGCCGCCGGTGACGGTGTCCGAGTACGTGGGCATCGCGCCCGGACCGCTGAATATCGCGTTGTCGACCCGGTTTCCGTACACAGGTGTGCCGGCCAAACTGCATCCCGAGATCCTGGCCGCGACGCGGGCGGTGGCCCGGCAACTCGAACTGCTCGGCCACACCGTGGTGCCCGGCAACCCCGACTACGGCCTGCGGTTGGGGTGGGACTTTCTGGTGCGGTCCGCCGCGGGTCTGCGTGACTGGGAGGAGCGGTTGGGCGACGGTGTGACCCTTGACCCGCGCACCGTGGCCAATCTGCGCATGGGTCACGTGCTGGGCGAGGCGGCGCTGCGCAGCGCCCGCCGCCACGAGGCCGCCGAGCAGCGCCGGGTCGGCTCGATCTTTGACATCGTCGACGTGGTGCTGGCGCCGACCACCGCCCAGCCACCGCCCTTGGTGCACGCGTTGGACAGGCTGGGTAGCTACCGCCTGGACCGCGCCATGACCGGCGCATGCCCGGTGACGTGGCCGTGGAACGTGCTGGGCTGGCCGTCCATCAACGTGCCGGCGGGCTTCACCTCCGACGGCTTGCCGATCGGCGTGCAACTGATGGGCCCGGCCAACAGCGAGGGCATATTGATCTCGCTGGCCGCCGAGCTGGAGGCGGTGTGCGGCTGGGCCGCCAAGCAGCCACGGGCCTGGTGGCACACCGGCACCGAAACCGCCCCGGCGCCTCCGCTGAGCTGACGCGCGTTGAGCGGCACCGGGTTTGCCGATCCGGGGACCGGGTAAAACACCGCGGTGCAACGATCCGCCCCGGACGCCCGTGATCTGGACGCGGTGGCGCGCAGCAGCTTCGGCTGGGAACGGCTGACCGATGAGCAGCGCGCGGCGATGCGCGCGGTCCTGCAGGGTCGCGATGTGCTCGCCGTGCTGCCCACCGGGTCCGGGAAATCGGCGATATACCAGGTTCCGTCCCTGCTCATCGCGGGTGTGACGCTGGTGGTATCGCCGTTGATCGCCCTGCAGGAAGACCAGATCACCGCACTCGAGGACCGCGGCGCCGGCACGGCCGTCGCCGTGAACTCGGCGTTGCGGGCCGGTGCGCTGCGGCGCAGTTGGAATTCCGTCGAGCGGCACGACGCCGACTTCGTGTTCGTAGCGCCCGAACAGCTGGCCAACGACGACATGGTTGACAGGCTTCGCCGCGCCCGCCTTGCGCTGATCGTCGTGGATGAGGCGCACTGCGTGTCGGCGTGGGGGCACGACTTTCGTCCCGACTATCGACGACTCGCCGACGTATTCCGCCGGCTCGGCAGGGCGATCCCCGTCGTCGCGCTGACCGCGACGGCGTCGGTCGTCGTACGCCGGGACATCGTGGAACGCCTGAGCTTACGCGATCCCGCCATCGTGGTCGGCGGTTTCGACCGGCCCAATCTGCGCCTGGCCGTCGAGCGTCACCGGGGTGCGCAGGACAAACGGTCCGCGGTGCTCGACACCCTGCCCGGACTGCCGAGCCCCGGACTGCTGTATGTGGCGACCCGAAAGGACGCGGACTCCTACGCGGAAGGTCTCCGCGGCAAGGGCCTCACCGCCGCTTCCTACCACGCGGGAATGACGGGGGCCGAACGCGACGCGGTGCACGCCGGTTTCCGGGATGACGACTTCGACGTTGTCGTGGCGACTTCGGCGTTCGGGATGGGGATCGACAAGCCCAACGTGCGTTTCGTCGCTCACGCGTCGGTGGCCGATTCGCTGGACAGCTACTACCAACAGATCGGCCGGGCCGGCCGCGACGGCGAGGATGCGCTGGCATTGCTGTTCTACCGGCCCGAGGACCTTGGTCTGGCCAGGTTTTTCACGTCGGGTCACCCCGACGAACGGCTATTGCGGGAGGTGTACACGTCGCTGGATGAATCTCATGCGACCAAGCTGAAAGAGCTGCGGGAACGACTCGGTGTTCGGGGGCGCAAGCTGACCAACGCGGTCAACCTGCTCGACGAGGCCGGTGGTATCCGCGTCACGCGCGCGGGGTTCATGCGCGCGCGGGTGTCGACCGACGCCGCCGTGGCCGCGGCCCTGCAGACGGCGCAGCTACGCGAGCGCGTTGACCGGAGCCGCGTTGAGATGATGCGCGGCTACGCCGAAACCAAATGCTGCCGAAGGGTTTTCTTGCTCTCCTACTTCGGTGAGCACTTGGCGGGCGTCTGCGGCAATTGCGATCGCTGCATGGCCGCCGATCGGGTTGAGGACGTCAGCGTCGCCGAGCCGGCCCTGGCCGTCGACACCCCGGTGCGACACCGCGAATGGGGTCCCGGCGTAGTAATCGGCGGCGAGCCTGAGCGCATCACGGTGCTCTTCGACGAATTCGGTTACCGCACCTTGTCGATGGCCGCGGTGCGCGAACACGGGCTGCTGGAGGTCGTCGACGCGGCCTGACATCCGGCGCGGACGTCTGCGCGGTCTGTCCGGGTGCTCGCCGCACGCATGACGCGCTCGCGGACAACAGCACGATCTTGGCCCGCACCACCTGCGCATTCCGCGAACGTCGGCTAGGAAATCTGAAGTCGCCGAGCCAGATTCGGCTCGGTCGACTCGCCCGGCTCCCAGTGGGCGATCCACGGGCCGGTGCCCTCCGATTGGTCGATGATGCCTTCCTCGAGCCAAGCGTAACGGCGCCGCAACACCTCGCGGGTCAGCCGGACGTCGCAGCCGTCGGTATTGGTCCACAACGCATGGAACAGTGCCTCCACCCGCAGGGTGGCCTGCCGGCAAAACGCGTCGGCCAACTCGTAGGCCTGTTGACCGACCGCCGGGTCCGCGACCCGCTGGGCCTCGGCCCGCACACAGGCTGCGGACATCGCGAACAGCTCCGCGCCGATGTCCACGATGCGGCCGAGGAACCCTTGGCGCTGCTCCAATCTGGCTTGCCAACGTGCCATCCCGTAGAAGGTGTTGCGGGCCAGCTTGCGGCTGGCGCGCTCGACGAACCGCAGGTGCGACGCCAGCGATCCGAATTCGCTGTAGGCCGTGGGTCGCTGACCGTCTCCAAAAACTAGCTGGGGCAACCACTTTGCGTAGAATCCGGTGGCGCCAACGGCCGCCGCGGCCTTCTGCCGCAAGCCAGCGTCAGGCTTCGCGAGGTCACCGGCCGCCGACAGGTGGGCATCGACCGCCTCCCGGGCGATGAGCAGCCGCATGATTTCGCTGGATCCTTCGAAGATGCGATTGATCCGCAAGTCTCGCAATACCTGTTCGACCGGCACCGCGCGTTCGCCGCGCGCGGCCAGGGACTCCGCCGTCTCATAGCCCCGACCGCCGCGGATCTGCATGACCTCGTCGGCGACGATGCACGCCATCTCACTGGACCACAGCTTTGCCAACGCGGCCTCGATCCGGATGTCGTTGCGCCCTTCGTCGGCCATCTGCCCGGACAGCTCCAGCACCGCATCAAGCGCATAGTTGGTCGCGGCGATGAGGGAGATCTTGCGGGCCACCGCTTCGTGCTCGGCCACCGGCTTGCCCCATTGGACACGCTCTCCTGACCACTCGCGCGCCACTTTCAGACCCCACTTCGCCAAACCCGTCGCGCTCGCAGGAATCGATAGCCGGCCGGCGTTGAGCGTGGTCAGCGCGATCTTCAAACCGTCGCCCTCACGGCCGATCAGGTTTTCGCTGGGCACCCGAACACGATGCAGCCTGGTCACCCCGTTCTCGATGCCGCGCAACCCCATGAATTTGTTGCGCCGCTCCACGGTGATCCCGGGCGAGTCGGCCTCGACGACGAAAGCGCTGATGCCGCCGCGATGCCCGTCGCCGCGGGGCACCCTGGCCATGACGACCAGCAATTCGGCGACCACGCCGTTAGTAGTCCACAATTTTACGCCGTCGAGTTCGTAGGCCGTCCCGTCTTCGACGGGTGTTGCCGTGGACGCGAGCCGCGCCGGATCGGAGCCCACGTCGGGTTCGGTCAGCAGAAACGCCGATATGGCGCCGGCTGCGCACCGCGGCAAGAACTTCTTCTTCTGCTCCGGGGTTCCGGCAAGTTTGAGCGGCTCCGGCACCCCGATCGACTGATGGGCCGACAGGAGCGCACCGAGGCTGGGATGAACGGAGGAGACCATCATCAGCGCCCGGTTGTAGGTCACCTGCGACATGTTGAGGCCGCCGTATTCCGACGGGATCTTCATGCCGAAACAGCCCAGGTCGGCCAGACCCTTCACATACTCGTCGGGGATTCGCGCGTCGCGTTCGATGACGCTGCCATCGACGCCGCGAAGGAAGTCGCGCAATTTGTCGAGAAACTCGCGGGTGCGCGTCTCCTCGGCATCGGACGGTTTGGGAAATGGGTGGATCAGCTCCAACGGAAAGCGACCGAGGAACAGTTCCTTGGCGAAGGACGGCTTGTGCCAACCCGTTTCGCGAGATTCCTCGGCCAGTGCCCTAGCTTGCTCTTCGGTGACGTGCGCCTGCTGTGCCATCGCAGCCTCCTTGTCGACGACTGTGCCAGCTTCGAGTACCCGTGACCGACACATTTCTCACGCCCTTTGCGCGGTGGCCGCCCTGGGGCACGCGGCGGTGAACGGGGCGGGTGGTGGGTGAGTCTGCGATCCGGCCGGTGGGCCGTTCACATGGAAGTTCACCACCCCCGACGAACTTGCGAGCGCGACCACTGGCGCTAGCGGCCGAGCGGCATGGCCAGGAGCCGGTGGCCGACGGCCTTGACCTCGTCGGGCAGGACGCGGCTCACCGCGCCCAGCACCTTGATGAAAACCGATCCGGCAACGATTTTCTGGTCGCCACGCATCAACGCCTCGAAGCCCTGCCGCGCGACGTCGGCGGGATCGTCCTGGTGCATCCGCCCCATGACGGTGTCGTTCATCAGGGCGCGGGTAAAGAAGTTGGTGGCCGTCGGTCCGGGCATCAGGGCGGTGACAGTGATCGCGGTATCCCGCAATTCGTCCCGCACCGCTTCGGCGAACGACTGGATGAACGACTTGGAGGCGGTGTAGACCGGCTGGTACGACCCCGGCATCATCGCCGCGATGGACGAGGTGAATAGCACCTTGCCCGTGTCGCGATTCGCCATGTCCCGCAGCACCAGCTTGGCCAGGTGCACGGTGGAGCGCACGTTCAGGTCGACGATGCTCAGGTCGTCGGCGAGCTCGCTTTTGAGGAACATGTCGCCATGGCCCACCCCGGCATTGAGCGCTGCGACAGCCAGCACGCGGTCGCCTTCAATCGCGCTTTGGTACAAATGCTCCACCCCCTCGGGGTTCCGCAGGTCCACCTGCACGGCCTGCACCGCTGCGGCCCACTGGGACAGTTTGTCCGGTACGTCTTTGATGGCATCGTCCTCGGCGGCCACGATCAGGTCATAACCATGCTGGGCGAACTGCTTGGCCAGTTCGAACCCAATACCGCTGGAGGCGCCGGTCACCAGCGCCAGTTCTGGTTGCGTCATGTGCGGGCGGCTACCCGCCGGCGCCGGGGCCAAACCACCGCGGTGCGCATAGACCGCCCGTCGGGCCGCTCATCGAGCAGCCCGACGGCCGCCGTCCGGCCCGGGGGGCTTTAGCTTTAGGACTTGGGGCCGCCTAGGATTTGGACCCGCCCAACGCGTCTTGTTTGCCGAGTTCGTGCATGACGGCGCTCGGGCCGTCGAAGCTGTCCTTCTTCAGGGCGCGCAGCGTCTCGACGAGTTCCTGGTCGGCGCCGTGCTGCTTGGCGTGCTTGGCCAGATCTTCCGGCGAACCGGGGTAGTCGAATCCGGACAGACATTTTTGTACTTCGGTTACTTGGAACGGCATGCCGGGCTGCCTACCCGCTGTGGGCAGGAGCAAACACCATCCGCGCAGATGCTCCAGGACGGGCCGACCTGACCGTCAAAAACCGAGGCGACCCAGCTGTTTGGGATCGCTCTGCCAGTTCTTGGCGATCTTGACGCGCAGGTCGAGGAAGACCTTGCTGCCGAGCAGTTTTTCGATCTGGCTGCGGGCGGCGGTGCCGACGTCGCGCAGCCGGGCCCCGCCCTTGCCGATGATGATGCCCTTCTGGCTGGAGCGTTCGACGTAGAGGATCGCGTGCACGTCGATCAGGTCGTCTCGCCCCTCCCGCGGACTGACCTCGTCGATCACCACCGCAAGCGAATGCGGCAGTTCGTCGCGCACCCCCTCCAGGGCCGCTTCACGGATGAGTTCGGCCATCAATACTTCCTCCGGCTCGTCGGTCAGCTCACCGTCGGGGTAGTACGCGGGCCCCGGCGGGAGAGCCGCGGCCAGGACATCGGTCAGCACGTCGACCCGTTCGCCGCTGACCGCCGACACCGGGACGATGTCGGTCGCGCCGCCCAGGAGTTCGCTGACCGCGACCAGCTGTGCGGCCACCCGGTCTTTGGGCACCTTGTCGGTTTTGGTGACGCTC
>JAQTVU010000089.1 GCA_028706695.1 Mycobacterium sp. | reverse complement strand
ATCATTCAGCACGGCGCCGAGTGGGTTCCCAGTGAGCCGCTCGGGGCGAGACCATACACAAGTCCGGGAGAAGTGACCCGGGCGCATAGCGAAGCCCTCGCGTGGCCGCGTCGCAACGACGCGCCCGGGGGCTTGAGGAGAATACGTGGTAGACGGTGCCCCAACTTCAGACACATCGCATGGGTCGACCCAACACGAGAAACTACCCGACCGGCTGAGGGTTCATCAGCTTGCGCGGGCGCTGGGTGCCACCAACAAAGAGGTGCTGGAAGCGCTTAGCACGCTCGACGGGCGTCCCCGTAACGTGCATTCCGGCGTCGACCGTGAGGACGCCCTGCGGGTGCGCGACCTGCTGTTCGTCCAGCCCTTGCAGAGCGTCCCAGGCCTTAGCGTCGAGGCGGTCGCCACAACCGGCGAACCCGAATCCCGGCTGTTGCCGGAAGCCCCGGTCGACCGGCCTGCCTACATGCCGCTGTTCGTGGCGCCGCAGCCGATGGCCGAGGACGACGACGGCGCCGATGACGGCGACGACTTTGACGACTCTGACAACGACGACGAACAGAGCGATCGCCCGGCCAACCGGCGGCGCCGCCGCGGCCGCCGCGGTCGTGGCCGCGGACGCGGAGACCAGGGCGGTTCCGGCGATCAGGGCGAGGACGGCGAGGCCGAACGGCAGGGTCGGGCGGATTGGGCGGACTCACCGGACACCGACGGCGAGGATTCGGATGACTCCGACGACGCCGACTCTGGTGACGACGAGAACGGTTCGCCGGAGTCGGGCAGCCGCCGCCGGCGGCGGCGCCGCCGCCGCAAATCGGGGTCGGGCGACGACAACGACGAGGCTTTCGCCGCCGACGATCCGCCGAACACGGTGGTGCACGAGCGCCCGCCCCGTGGCGGCAGGAACGGCGACGACGGTGGCTCGGGCGCCGAGATCAAGGGCATCGACGGCTCGACCAGGCTGGAAGCCAAACGGCAACGGCGCCGCGACGGACGCGACGCCGGTCGGCGCCGCCCCCCGGTGCTGAGTGAGGCGGAGTTTCTGGCCCGCCGGGAGGCCGTCGAGCGGGTGATGGTAGTGCGCGACCGGGTCCGCGCCGAGCCGCCTCACACCGGTACGCGCTACACCCAGATCGCCGTGCTCGAAGACGGCATGGTCGTCGAGCATTTCGTGACGTCGGCGGCGTCCGCGTCCTTGGTGGGCAACATCTACCTCGGGATCGTGCAGAACGTCCTGCCGTCGATGGAGGCGGCGTTCGTCGACATCGGCCGCGGCCGCAACGGCGTCCTCTACGCCGGAGAGGTCAACTGGGACGCCGCGGGGCTGGGCGGATCGGACCGCAGGATCGAACAGGCCCTCAAACCCGGTGACTACCTCGTAGTCCAGGTCAGCAAGGATCCGGTCGGGCACAAAGGCGCGCGGCTGACCACGCAGGTGTCGTTGGCGGGCCGCTACCTGGTTTACGTGCCCGGCGCGTCATCGACCGGGATCAGCCGTAAGCTGCCCGACACCGAACGACAGCGCCTCAAGGAGATCCTGCGTGAGGTGGTGCCGCCGGATGCCGGGGTGATCATCCGCACGGCATCCGAGGGCGTCAAGGAAGCTGAGATCCGTAGAGATGTCGTCCGCCTGCAGGAGCGCTGGCAGCAAATCGAGGCCAGGGCCGTCGAAACCAAGCAGAAGGCGGCCGGTGCCGCGGTGGCCCTCTACGAGGAGCCCGATGTGCTGGTCAAGGTCATCCGCGACTTGTTCAACGAGGACTTCGCCGGCCTCATCGTGTCCGGCGACGACGCCTGGGACACCATCAACGAGTACGTGAACTCCGTTGCTCCCGAGTTGCTTTCGAAGATGACGAAGTATCAGCCGGGCTCCGCTGACGGCCCGGACGTGTTCGCGGTGCACCGCATCGACGAGCAGTTGGCCAAGGCGATGGACCGTAGGGTCTGGCTGCCGTCGGGTGGCACGCTGGTGATCGATCGCACCGAGGCGATGACAGTGATCGACGTCAACACCGGCAAGTTCACCGGTTCGGGGGGCAACCTCGAGCAGACCGTCACCAAGAACAACCTGGAGGCAGCCGAGGAGATCGTGCGCCAGCTGCGGCTGCGTGACATCGGCGGCATCGTCGTCATCGACTTCATCGACATGGTGCTGGAGTCCAACCGCGATCTGGTGTTGCGCCGGCTGACCGAGGCGCTGGCCCGCGACCGCACGCGCCACCAGGTGTCCGAGGTGACCTCACTGGGGCTGGTCCAACTGACCCGTAAGAGGCTGGGGACCGGGCTGGTCGAGGCCTTCTCGACCTCCTGTCCCAATTGCGGTGGACGCGGGATACTGCTGCACGCCGACCCGGTCGATTCCGCGCCGCCGAACGGACGCAGGCCCGACACCGGCGGTCGCCGCGGCCGGAGATCGAGGAAGAGCAAATCCGACGAACCGGACGATAACGCCATCGTGGCCACGCTGCCCGCCCACGCTCCCGGCGAGCATCCGATGTTCAAGGCGATGGCGGCGGGGTCGTCGGGGTCTGACCGCGATGAGGAGGAAGCCGGCGCGTCCCGGCATGAGCCTGACGAGGACGTCCGGGAGTGGACGGACGGGCAGGACCGCGCCGCCCTGGCAGGCGTCGACCGCGATGAGTTCGAGGAGGCCGGCGCCGACGAGGACGAACTCGAAAACGACGAGGACGAACTCGAAAACGACGAGGACGAACTCGAAAACGACGAGGACGAACTCGAAAACGACGAGGACGAACTCGAAAACGACGAGGACGAACTCGAAAACGACGAGGACGACGGTGAAGAGGACCTCGGCGAGGATCAGGAGCTGGACCTCGCCGACGATGACGAGGATCTCGACGTCGACGACTCCGGCGACGAAGACGCCGATACGGGGTCCGGCTCCAGGGATGCCACGGCGGGCCGTTCGCGCCGCCGGCGGGCGGCGGGCCGGCCGGCCGGCCCACCGATCCACCTGGACCGACCTGCACCGTGAGTGCCGGTGACCAGGCGCGGTTTGACCCTGTACCCGCTGGTCACGTACCCTTGACCAGTTGTCGTCGGGCAGGGTCGATCCGGCCCGGCCAGAGCGGGATTTCCGGGCGATGGCGCGGATCCCACCCCAGACCCACCACGCATGCCGCGGTGGCACGCGCGCGAAGCGCCGGGTCACCGGTTGGGCAGAGGCCAGATAGAGGCAGGAGCAAACGATGGCGACCTACGCAATCGTCAAGACCGGCGGCAAGCAGTACAAGGTCGCCGTCGGGGACGTGGTCAAGGTCGAGAAGCTCGAGTTCGAGCCGGGTGCGCAGGTGTCGCTGCCGGTCGCGCTGGTCGTCGACGGCGCCACCGTGACCACCGACGCCGCGGCGCTGGCCAAGGTGGCGGTCACCGGTGAAGTGCTCGAGCACACCAAGGGCCCCAAGATCCGTATCCACAAGTTCAAGAACAAGACCGGCTACCACAAGCGTCAGGGACACCGTCAGCGCCTGACGGTCGTCAAGGTCACCGGCATCGCCTGATGAGCAGTCAGGCGAAGAACAGACAACACTGAGCGAGGACCACAGACATGGCACACAAGAAGGGCGCTTCCAGCTCACGCAACGGCCGCGACTCCGCCGCCCAGCGGCTGGGCGTCAAGCGGTTCGGTGGTCAGGTCGTCAAGGCCGGGGAGATCATCGTCCGCCAGCGTGGCACCAAGTTCCATCCCGGCGCCAACGTAGGCCGTGGTGGCGACGATACGTTGTTCGCCAAGGCATCGGGAGCGGTCACGTTCGGCATCAAGCGCGGCCGCAAGACGGTCAGCATCCTCGCGGCCGGTCACACCGTCGATTGAGTGCCGCAATCGCGCGCTCACTGCGATGACCTTTGATGGCCCGATTTGTCGACCGCGTCGTCGTCCACGCGCGGGCGGGCTCCGGCGGAAACGGCTGCGCATCGGTCCATCGCGAGAAGTTCAAGCCGCTGGGCGGCCCCGACGGCGGTAACGGCGGCCGCGGCGGCAGCGTCGTCTTCGTCGTCGACCCGCAGGTCCACACCCTGCTCGACTTCCATTTCCGGCCGCACATCACCGCGCCGTCCGGCAAGCAGGGGATGGGCAACAACCGCGATGGCGCGGCCGGCGAGGACCTGGAAGTAAAGGTTCCCGACGGTACCGTCGTGCTTGACGAAAACGGCACGCTGCTGGCCGACCTGGTCGGCGCGGGCACCCGCTTCGAGGCAGCCGCCGGCGGCCGCGGCGGCCTGGGCAACGCAGCGCTCGCCTCGCGGGCCCGCAAGGCCCCGGGCTTCGCGCTGCTCGGCGAGCCGGGTCAGTCCCGAGATCTGACGCTCGAGCTGAAGACGGTCGCCGACGTGGGGCTGGTCGGATTTCCGTCCGCGGGCAAGTCCTCACTGGTGTCGGCGATCTCGGCGGCCAAACCCAAGATCGCCGACTACCCGTTCACCACGCTGGTGCCCAACCTCGGGGTCGTCTCGGCCGGCGAGCACGCGTTCACCGTCGCCGACGTACCCGGCCTGATTCCCGGCGCGTCCCAGGGCCGCGGCCTGGGCCTGGACTTCTTGCGGCACATCGAGCGGTGCGCGGTGCTGGTGCATGTCGTCGACTGCGCCACGATGGAGCCCGGCCGTGACCCGATCTCCGATATCGACGCGCTGGAAGGCGAGCTCGCCGCCTACACACCGACGCTGCAGGGCGACGTGGCGTTGGGGGATCTCGCCGAGCGGCCCCGGGCGGTGGTGCTGAACAAGATCGACGTGCCGGAGGCCCGTGAGCTGGCCGAGTTCGTTCGCGACGAGATCGCCGAGCGTGGCTGGCCGGTCTACAACGTGTCAACCGTGACCCGGGAAGGCCTGCAGCCGTTAATCTTCGGGCTGTGGCAGATGGTTTCGGCCTACAACGCCGCCCGGCCGCAACCCGTGCCGCGGCGGGCGGTGATCCGTCCGATCCCCGTCGACGACAGCGGCTTCACCATCGAACCCGATCCCGAGCAGCCGGGCGGCTTCATCGTCAGCGGACCGCGGCCCGAACGCTGGATCGGCCAAACCAATTTCGACAACGACGAGGCCGTGGGCTACCTCGCCGATCGCCTGGCGCGTCTCGGGGTCGAGGATGAACTGTTGCGGCTGGGCGCGCAACCGGGTTGCGCGGTGACCATCGGTGACGTGACGTTCGACTGGGAGCCGCAGACACCCGCCGGGCGCCGGGCGCCTACGGGCATGTCGGGCCGGGGCACCGACGCGCGGCTGGAGCGCAGCGGGCGGCTCGGCTCGGCCGAGCGCAAGGCGGCCCGGCGGCAGCGCCGCGAACGCGGCCCCGAAGACGGTGGAGCTGGAGCCTCGTGAGCGAGTACCGCGAAGCCATCCGGACCGCACGCAGCCTGGTGGTCAAAATCGGGACCAACGCGCTCACCGCGCCGTCCGGGGTGTTCGACGCCGGGCGGCTGGCCGGCCTGGCCGACGCCATCGAGGCGCGCATGAAGGCCGGCACCGACGTCGTCATCGTATCGTCGGGCGCCATCGCCGCCGGCATCGAGCCGCTCGGATTGACAAGGCGCCCAAATGATTTGGCTACCAAGCAGGCGCCGGCCAGCGTCGGGCAGGTCGCGCTGGTCAGCTCTTGGAGCGCGGCGTTCGCCCGGTACGGCCGCACGGTCGGACAGGTGTTGCTGACCGCGCACGACATCTCCAGCCGCGCCCGGCACACCAACGCCCAGCGCACCCTGGACCGGCTGCGGGCGTTGCACGCGGTGGCCATCGTCAACGAAAACGACACGGTGGCCACCAACGAGATCCGGTTCGGCGACAACGACCGGCTCTCGGCCCTTGTGGCCCACCTGGTCGGCGCCGAGGCGCTGGTGCTGCTTTCTGATATCGACGGGCTCTACACCGCCGATCCTCGAAAGACCAAGGGCGCCAGGTTCATCTCCGAGATTTCCGGTGCGGCCGACCTTGACGGCGTGGTGGCCGGCCCGGGCAGCCATCTGGGCACCGGCGGGATGGTGTCGAAGATGTCATCGGCGCTGCTGGCCGCCGACGCGGGTGTTCCGGTGCTGCTGGCCGCCGCGTCCGACGCCGGGACCGCGCTCAGCGACGCCTCGGCCGGCACGGTGTTCGCCGCCCGGCCCAACCGGATGTCGGCCCGCCGGTTCTGGGTCCGCTATGCCGCCGAGGCCACCGGAGCGCTGACCCTCGACGAGGGTGCGGTGCGGGCGGTGGTGGGCCAGCGCCACTCGCTGCTGGCCGCCGGTGTCACGGCGGTGTCGGGCCGGTTCTACGCCGGCGATGTCGTGGAGCTGCGCGGTCCCGACATGGCCATGGTGGCCCGGGGCGTGGTCGCCTACGACGCCTCAGAACTCGTCACCATGATGGGCCGGTCGACATCCGAGCTGCCCGACGAGCTGCGCCGGCCCGCAGTGCACGCAGACGACCTGGTCGCGGCCAGCCCGCTGTCGGCCTGAGCTATGCGGCGCGGCGCGGTCGACCTCGGTCGACTGGTCGATGCTGCGCCCGGTGAAGCTGGCGTCGCCCGCCGACCGTTCGGTGGCCGTTCGCCGGGTTCGCCCGCCCGCAAACCTGCGCCATCGGCCGCTTCTTGAGAGCTTGAAAGTCCCGTCGCGCAGCCACTCCGGATCCTGTACCCGGCTGCCCGTGTACCGGGCTTTCTTGCCACACGCCAATTGCCCTATGCCACACCATGAATCCGACATAGCGACGCACCGAAATTCGAAAGCGCCCGACCGGCTGCCGCCAAAGGCCGTTGGAAAACTCCAGACCAGCCTCGAAGTCCCGGCGCCAAAGGATCGCTTGGTGGCCGGCGCTTTCCGCGCCGCGTTGACCTGCGAATCGAGTTGGTGGCGAACGTAGTTCGACAAGACCTCGACCAAGACACTGACCGGGTGTTTCGCATCGCCCGCCGCGTCGCCGGGGATCGGGTGATCTTCCATCGTGGATCATCAAGCCTGCCACGGGTATAAGAGTTCCGCGCGCGGTTTCTCCGGCTACAAAGGCGATATCGCGATCGACTCCGACACCGAGTTCGTCACCGCCACCACCGTCAGCGTCGCCGACACCGGTGACGTCGGGAGCGCCGAAGACCGCCTGGCAGCTGACCTGCCGCGGGCAGCGCCGACTAACCACACTCAACCGCCACCACGCGATTGTGCTTGCCGCCGCGGCTGATACCGACCCCGTCCGGTCGCCGCCTACTCCACAAAGCCCATTGAACACCAGCCACCTAGGACCTCTCGTCGTGTACCCGGCGAATGCCGGTGGCGCGTTCGCGTATAGTCTCCCCGTACGTAGCGTCGCGGCGCCGGTTTCGCGGTCCCGCGCACAACCCGGCAAAGGAGAGGCAAGTGCAGAGCAGCAACGGCATTCCAGGCACGGAAACCGAGCAGGACAACCGGGACCGGCTGGTGGTGGGTGAGTCTCTCATCGAAGAGGTCTCCATCGACGGCATGTGCGGTGTCTACTGACCCGACGGCATCGACGAGCGGCGGGGAGGATTTCGATCTCGACGCACCGTGGCGGTTGCACCCCCGGGTCGCCATCCGTCCGGAACCGTTCGGCGCGCTGCTGTATCACTTCGAAACCCGGCGACTGACGTTCCTCAAGACTCCGGTGCTGGCCGGTGTCGTGCGGTCGCTGGAGCACCATCCGACGGCGCGCGGCGCGCTGGAGGCGGCGGCCGTTCCCGCGCAGCTGCACGCGTCATACGGCGCGGCGCTGTGCGGGCTGGCCGCGTCGTCGATGATCTGTCACCCATCCAAGAAAGGCGACGTCCAATGAATGTTCCCGACGCGGGGGCGGCGACCCTGGTTGATCAGTTCCAGGCCGGACT
>JAQTVU010000088.1 GCA_028706695.1 Mycobacterium sp. | reverse complement strand
TTCTGGTTCTTTGGACACCCCGAGGTCTATATCATCGCACTGCCGGTTTTCGGCGTGATCACCGAAATCATTCCCGTGTGCAGTCGCGAACCCCTCTGCGGCTACGCCGCCATGGTGTATGCGACATTCGGAATTATGACCCTGTCCGTGGTGGTGTGGGCGCATCATATGTTCGCCACGGGGGCGGTGCTGCTTCCGTTCTTTTCATTCACCTCCTACCTCATCGCGATACCGACCGGGATCAAGTTCTTCAACTGGACGGGCACGATGTGGAAAGGGCAATTGACCTTCGAGACACCGATGTTATGGTCGATCGGGTTCCTGGTGACGTTCTTGCTGGGAGGTTTGACGGGAGTGATCCTGGCCAGCCCGCCGCTCGACTTCCACGTCACCGACAGCTATTTTCTGGTCGCCCATTTCCACTACACCTTGTTCGGCACCATCGTGTTCGCCATGTACGGCGGTTTTTACTTCTGGTTTCCGAAGTTCACCGGCCGATTGATGGACGAGCGGCTGGGCAGGTTGCATTTCTGGCTGACCTTCATCGGTTTTCAAACCACCTTCTTGGTGCAGCATTGGCTCGGCGACAGGGGGATGCCGCGCCGCTACGCCGATTACCTGCCCAGCGACGGGTTCACCACGTTGAATGTGGTGTCCACAATCGGATCGTTCATCCTCGGCGTCTCCACCGTGGTGTTTTTGTGGAACGCGGCGAAAAGCTACCGATACGGCCAACCTATCGACGTCGATGACCCCTGGGGCCACGGCAATTCGCTGGAGTGGGCCACCAGCTGCCCTGTGCCGCGACACAACTTCACCGAGTTGCCGCGGATCCGGTCCGAACGACCCGCCTTTGAATTGCACTATCCGCACATGATCCCGAGAATGCGCGACGAGGCCTACATCGGGCGCCACCCCACCTCCGATGAATAACCGTAACGTTTCGGCACCCGGAGCGGACCCGACGGAAGCTGTGCGGCAGTACCGCGCTCGGCGAACTGGGATGCGCCTACGCAGGACCAACGTAGGACCGCATAGGTTCATGGGGACGCACGTTTTCCACGATTGATCAATGCCGGCTGGGACATGCCAGTTCGGTGGCGCATCGATGAGCCAGCACAGACAGGTGATTTCCACCGCCAATTAACACGAGGGAGGATTCACTCTATGGGTCACACAGGACTGCTGGAACTGCACATGCCCCGCAACGCCGACCGGGTGCGAGCCCACACAGCCATGTCGGTGCAAATCACATTCGACGAGGACCTTGTCGCCCGGGTCCGCCAGTACGCCGACGCGAATGGAATGCAGGACCGGGAAGCGGCCATCGCCAAGCGAATCATGGAACTTGAACAGGAATCGGACATGGAGCGCGTGCTCGAGGCCAACGCCGCCGCGCTGGCCCTGACCGGCGTCGGCCTCACCGCACTGCATCGCCGCTACTGGTTGTGGTTGCCGGCTGTCGTCACCGGGTTTTTGCTCCAGCATGCGCTGCAAGGATGGTACCCACCCGTTTCGCTGTTCCGCCGGATCGGTATCCGAACCCGCCAGGAGATTGACGTCGAACGATTTGCCCTCAAGGTGCTGCGCGGTGACATGGATGTCGATTGCGGTCGGGATGATTCCGGCTTGGACCAGACCGGCCCGGCTGACCGTGATGTGATTCGCCGGGCACTGTGTGTTCTGGCGGCCGTCAGCCGGTGACGCAACCGGCCAAATTCGTGACCGGTGTCGAATACGGCGCCAGCCAACCGACGGCGGAATCGAAATCGACGCTGTCGTTGCTTGACGTGGCAGTCACGGCTTTGCAATCGACTGCGTCCGTGGGGTTTTCCGCCCAACGGTAACGTTATCGTCCGCAGGCGACTTGGCTGGCGGCGAAGTCGCCGACGACGCCTTCGGTCGGCCGACCTACACCCGGCCCGAGCAGCTGGACAAGGTCGTCAAGCCAGGCTCCGGTGGCATCGCCAAGCAGCGGGCGCAACTGCTGGACCGGATCGTGAAAGTCCTTGATACACGGCTACACAACGGCGGGGCACCCTCATCCTGCTGGGATTTCTCACACTTGGCGGCGAAGTTCCAGACGTGCGTCTTCAAACCCGAATCGACGCTCAACGACAAACGCAACGCCGAAACAGGGCGCGTTCGCGGTCGTATAGCCGGTGTCGTTCGGCGAGTAGAGCCATCCGCGAGCGGTCGGGCGCTCGCCGAACTCCTTTCGAACTCGATCGCGGTGTGCAGCGCCACGTTTCAGGACCCTTCCTGCACGTCGTTCATACCTGTGATCGCGCGGACGCTCGGGTGTTGCGCGGCACTTTCGATGACGATGATGTCGTCATTGCCGGTGACGATGATCTGGTGATGGGAACGGCCCCGCTCGTCGTGGTGAGCGGGGCCGTGGTGGGCATGGTGACGGGGTGCTCGTCGGGCTGATGTAGTCCTGGTCAGGTTGGCGTTGATCGGGTTCAGTCCGCGGCGGTCTCGGCAATGGCGATACGGGCCGCTTTCTCGTCGACGATGGCGTGATCGGCGGCGAAGGCTGCGGTCAGTGCGTGCAGGGCCAGGTTGTTGACCGCGCGGGGGTGACCGCGTGAGGCGTTGTGGATCAACCCGATCGCATCCTCGGAGTAAGCTTTCAAAGTGGGGAGCTCAACTCCGGGACTGCAACCAATTCTGTCTCGCCCGAACGTAATTCCGACTCGGGTAGCTGACCCACGAGATACTCGGCGAGCCCGCCGATGGTCGGGTAGTCGAATACCGCGGTCGCGTCGATTGTGAACGCGCCGCCGAATTGGCTGTGTAGCCGGTTGCGGAGTTCGATCGCCATCAGTGAATCCGTACCGAGGTCCAGGAATCGACTGGTTGCCGCGGGTGGTTGCGCGAGCCGTAGGAAGTTCTGCACTTCGCGCTGAAGGAACTCGGTGACGAAACCGGCGCGCTGCGGCACCGGGATCTCCTGCAGCTGCCGGAGCAACTCACTGTCATCGGTCACCTCCCCGGCGGCACTGGGCAATACGAGGTCGAGAATCGATGGCCGCGTACTGCCCAGTACCTTCGCGGCGCGCTGCCAGTTGGCCTTGATGACGGTTGCTTGGCCGGTTCCGTTGGCGACGACCTCGGCGAGGGCGCCAAGCGCTGCCGCGGGTTCGAGCGCAACCAGGCCCTGCGCACGGATATTGGCGGTCGCGGCTTCCGACGAGGCCATGCCACCTCGGGCCCAGGGGCCGAAGTTGACGCCCGTGGCCGGCAGGCCTTGCGCCCGTCGCTGCGCGACCAGGCCGTCGAGCAGCGCATTGGCCGTCGCGTAGTTGGACTGACCGGGTGAACCGAACAAGCTGGACACCGACGAGGACACGACGAAGAAATCCAGATCATCGTCTTTCGTCAATCGATCCAAGTGACAGGCGCCGAACGCCTTGGCCGCCAGTGTGGTTCGGAATCGTTCCACGCTCTGCCGCGACAGCAGCGCATCGTCGAGTGCACCCGCCAAATGCACCACTCCGGCCAGCGGCGACAACTCCGCGCGGATGCGGTCCAGCAGTTGCGCCACTTCGGGCTCGGCGCCGACATCGGCCGCGAAGACGTGGATGCGGCACCTATAGCGCTCGGTGATGTCGTCGATGGCCGCCTGTGTGTCCGCGTCGGGCGCGCGCCGGCTGGTCAACACGATGTCACCGGCGCCTAGGTGGGCCAGATATGACGCCGTATGCAGGCCGATCGCACCGAGTCCGCCGGTGATCAGGTAGCTCCGGTTGGCGTGCGGCTGCAGCGGGCTCGGCATCTGCACCACGATCTTCCCGATGTGCCGCGCTTGCTGCATACGGCGGAACGCGGCTCTTGCTTCGGTCAGCGGGTAGATCTCGGCGGGCAGCGGAGTCCACTCGCCCTTCGCCAAGCCCTCCGAGACCTCGGTGAGCAAGTCGCAAATGCGATCGGGTTCTGTGAACATCACGGTGTCCAACGCGACGATCTCGTACGCGATGTCCGGTCGGGCCTCGGCCATCTGCTCGGGGGTCCAGATGTCGCGCTTGGCGATCTCGGCGAAGCGACCGTTCTGCGCGGTGGCCTTCAGCGTCGCCTCAATGAACCCCGCGCTGGTCAGGGAGTTGAGCACAACGTCCACACCTGCGCCGCCGGTGTCCGCAAGGATTTGGTCGGCGAAATCCATTGTGCGCGAGTCGTAGACGTACTTCACGCCCAGGCGGCGCAGCGTGGCGCGCTTGAACGTGCTCGCCGTGGCGAACACCTCGGCACCGGACTGCTGCGCCATTTGAACAGCCGCCAGTCCGACACCGCCGCTGGCGGCGTGGATGAGGACCTTGTCCCCGGGCTTGAGTTGCGCCCAGTCGAACGACAACCGGACCGTGAGCGCCGCGGCGGGAATGGTCGCGGCCTCCACCGCGCTCAGCCCGTCGGGGATCGGTGCCAGGAACTGGGCGGGCACATTGAACCGGCTGGCGAACGCACCTTGCATGGAGCCGTAGACGCGCTGGCCCACCTCGAGTCCGGTGACACCGCCGCCCAATTGCGTGACGACGCCGGCGAAGTCGCCGCCGATCGGTCCGGGATCGCCGGGGTAGAGGTCGAGCACGTTGAGCACATCGCGGAAGTTGAGGCCCGCGGCCTCGACGCGGACCTGCACGTAGGCCTCGTCCGGCGGCGGCACGTCTATCTCGGTCAGCCGGAGGTTGTCGATCGCGCCGCGTTCGGTGGGGGCCAGCACGTAGTCGGTCGAGCGGGGCACCGTGAGGTGACCGCTACGCGCCCATGGCAGCAGCCGCGAGGCGAGCAGCTTGCCCTGGCGCAGCGCGAGCTCGGGTTCGTCCACGGGCGTGGCCAGCAGGGTGGCCAGTGCCGTCACGGCCTCCGGTGATCCGTCGCAATCGACTAGCTTGCAGCGCAGCGCCGGTTCCTCGTTGATCGTGGTGCGACCGAACCCCCACAGCGCCGCCTGCACCGGGTCGACCGGCTCTCCGGATTCGGTCGCCACGGCCTGCTCGGTGACAATCCAGAGACCGTTCGGAAGTTTCACTCCGCCGTTTTGTGGGCCGCCCTGCACGGTGTGCACCGCGCTGAGCAGGTTGGCGATCTCGGTCTCGAGCCGTGCTGTGACATCGGCGCTCGACTCTTCCGCGCTCGGCCCGGCGCTGCGCCAGACGACGCCGGAGAACGGCAGACCGCGTTCGTGAGCCTGAGTCAACAGCTGTCCCAGGGGCTCCGGATCGCCTGTCCGGTCGAACGGAATGCAGCCCGGCACCGCAGCCGCCAGTTCGTCGAATCCGGCGATCAGCCAGGTACCGTTCACACCTTCGGCGCCGTCACTCGATGCCGGCGCCGGGACCTCGTGCCAGCCCACGGTGTACAGCAGCCTGGTGGCATCGCCGCCGAGGCCGCGCAGCAACGCCTCTCGGGGCGCGCGTTTGACCGTGAACTCGCGGATCCCGCCCAGCTGGCGGCCATCCCGGTCGACGAAGTCGAGGTCGAACACCTGGGTTTCGCTGGCGAGGGCGCTGGTGTGCCACGTCGCGCGGCAGTAGAACCGCCGAGGCATCTTCTCCCGCAGCATCACCTGCCCGTACCGCAGCGGCAAGAACAGATCGCTCACGCCCTGCTCGGCGGCAAGAAGCGCCGGGAACGCCGGGAACGCGACGCCGGTGCACAGATCCATCAGCACCGGGTGCATCGGCTCAGTTCCGAGGTGTTCGGCGAGTTCCTCGCCGACGACGATGTCGCCGATCGTCTCACCCTCACCGAGCCCCAGCGACTTCAGGGAACCGGACCAGGTCGGGCCCCACGCCAGTTCCAGGTCGGCGAAGGTCTCGAACAACTCCTGCGGACGCATGCGGGTCAGCCGCTCGATTGCCGCGTCCACGGGATCTGGCTGGCCGGGCACGGGCTCGTCGTCGACTCCCGCGACGACAGTGCCTTCCGCGTTCAACGACCAGTCGGCGCCGCGGTCACCGTACGGGCGGCTGTGCACGGTGAACGTCGAACCACTGCCGTCATCGAGCGGATGCAACGTGAGCTGCACCTCGCGAGAACTCTTCTCGGGCAAAATGATCGGCTCGTAGAAGAAGACGTCCTTCGCCCGTGCCGGGGTACCGACTGCGGCCAATGCCATCGCGGCGTACGTCGCCCCGGGGACGACCACGGTGCCGTAGATGACGTGATCGGACAGCCATGGCTGCGATTTGACCGACAGCCTGCTGGTGTAGACCGAATCGCCGGAGACGAGGTCTTTCACGCTACCCAGGATTCCGGATGCAGCGGGACCATCGACAGTGATGCCCGACGTCTTGGGCCAGAAGCGGCGGCGCTGGAACGGATAGGTCGGCAATTCGAGTCTGCGACGGGGCTGACGTTGCAGCGCAGCGAAATCGGGCCGATGGCCACCGACGTAGGCCGCGGCCAGCGCGTCGGCGATCTGGCGCCGGTCTGCAACGCTTTTGCGCAGCGACACGATCGCGCGCGGCGCGGCCAAATGCTCCGGCCAGGCTTGCACCGCAGCCCCGGTCAGCACCGGTTGCGGACCCATCTCCATCAATATCGTGCAGCCCAGCGCCGCCACGGTGCGCACACTTTCGGCGAATTGCACCGGCTGACGCGAGTGCCGCCGCCAGTAGGGGCCGTCGAGCGGGGTTTGGGCCGTGAGCACGGCGCCGGTGCGGTTGCAGACCAGCGGCAACGTCGGGACAGCGAACGGCAACTGCGCTGCGTACGACTCGAATTCATCGAGCACCGGATCCAGCAATTCCGAGTGGAAGGCGTGGCTGGTCGCCAGCCAGGTGCAGCGGATCCCGTCGTCGCCGCATCTGGCGACGATCTGTTCTAGATCCTCGCCCGGACCCGAGAGCACCGTGTTGGGCCCGTTATAGGCGCCGACCGACACTCTCGGGAACTCGCCGGCGAGTCTCTCGACCTGCTTGACGTCGGTGAACACCGCCACCATGCGCCCACCTTCGGGAAGGCTGCCGAACAGTCGGCCGCGCTCGGCCATCAGCCGTGCGCCGTCCTCGAGACCGAAAACTCCGGCCACGCACGCCGCGGCGTACTGGCCGACGCTGTGCCCGAGAACGACATCGGGGTCGATGCCCCATGACTGCCACAGCCGGGCCAGGCCCATCTCGATGGCGAAGAGTGCCGGTTGCGCGAACGACGTGTGCCGCAACGCTTCTCCGGCTCCGCGATCGGCGGCGAACAGCACCTCCAGCAACGGGCGCGGCAGCATGCCATCGACCGCGTCCGCGCACCGTCTCACGGTGTCGGCGAAAACCGGTTCAGTGTCGAACAACTCACGGGCCATCCCCGGGTACTGGCTGCCCTGTCCGGTGAACAACCACGCCGTCGTCGGGTGGTGGGTGTGCTCGCCGCGCACGACACCGGGTCGCAGGCGGTTCTCGGCCAGTTCGGCAAGCCCGTCGCGCGCGCCCAGAACCGATTCCACGACCAGCGCCACCCGGTGATCGAAATGCGAACGGCCCGTCCCCGCGGTGCGGCATACGTCGCCGAGATCGACATCGGGGTGAGCGCTCAACCAGGCCTCATAACGCTGGACCAGCGCCATCAGCGCTTCCGGTGACCGCGCAGAGAGAGCAAGCACGTCGACAGGCTGGTCCTGGGTGACCGGCCCTGGCGCGTTGCCCAGCGCGCCATCCTCCACGACCGGCTGCGGTGGCGCCTCCTCGATCAGCACGTGCGCGTTGGTGCCGGTGAACCCGAAGGAACTCACCCCGGCGCGCCGGGGCCTGCCGCTGGGCTGCCACGGAATCGCCTTGTCCACGACCCGCACCGGCAGCGAGTCCCACGGGATGTGCGGTGAGGGATTCTCAAAGTGCAGGCTCT
>JAQTVU010000087.1 GCA_028706695.1 Mycobacterium sp. | reverse complement strand
CCCGCAGCGCCCGGTTGGGTGCATGGTCGGGAATCCGGTGCTGGCGGGCGGATTCCAGCAACTGCTCGACGAGTCCGCGCGGGTCGTCGACCTCGGATGCGGCCGGTCCCCGGCCGAGCGCGTCCAGCGCGTCGGCGGCCGAGCGCACCGCCGAGCGCAGGCTGTATTCGGCGTCACCGAGTTCGTGGTGCACGAACACCGGTGCGCCCGGCACCGAGTACACCGTCCACGACAGCGCGCACACCTGCGCCGCGTCGTGCTCGCCGCAGGAGAAGTCCGGGACGAGCCCGACGGCGGCGGTGGGATTGTCGGGATTGGTGATCACCACCGCCTCGCCGGCGGCCAGGGCGTCGCGCTGGAACTGGGTTCCCGCGGCCAGGCCCCGCACATCGCCGGGCACCGGCAACACCACGTTGATGGTGCCGCGCGACCGGCCCGGTCCCGCAGTCGGCGCGGCGGCCGCGGCCCGCAGCGTCTGCAACAACGACACCGTCCCGGCGTCGTGCACCTCGGGCCACGGCAGCCCGGTACGGCCCGCGGCGACGGCATCATACGCGGTCACCGATTGCTTTGGCGCCCAAAGAGATAACGCGTCCAAGACGTCGTCGGGCGCGGCCTTGCCCGCGAGCCAGGCGTTGGCCCACAGGGACAGTGAAACACTGGGACACCACACGCTGTCGCAGTGTAGTTGCTCCGCCCGGCGCAGGCCGATCATGCGCGATCGCGCGTATTCTGGCCGCATGCCCGGCGCGGCGCTTTGGCTGATCTTTGCACTGGTGCTGGCCGGAGCGGAGGCCCTCACCGGCGACATGTTCCTGCTCATGCTCGGCGGCGGAGCCCTGGCGGCCGCGGTGACCACCTGGCTCACGGCTTGGCCGGTGTGGGCCAACGGGGTGGTGTTCCTGGTCGTCTCGGTGCTGCTGCTGGCGCTGGTTCGGCCGGTGCTGCGGCGGCGGCTGACACCGGTCGGGGTGCCGCAGACCGGGATCCAGGCGCTGGCGGGCCGCAGCGCGCTGGTGCTCGGCCGGGTCGCCCGCGACGAGGGCCAGGTGAAGCTCGACGGTCAGGTGTGGAGCGCGCGCCCGCTCAACGACGGCGACGTCTACCAACCCGGCGAATCGGTGACCGTCGTGCGCATCGACGGCGCGACGGCGGTCGTCTTCAAGAGCGGTCTGTAACAGGCTGCGAGAGAAAGGAACTCCGGTGGGTGGTGCGGTTGCCGGTCTGGTGTTGCTGGTCGTGTTGATGGTGTTCGCCGTCATCGTGGTGGCCAAGTCGATCGCCCTGGTGCCGCAGGCGGAGGCGGCGGTGGTCGAACGGTTGGGCCGCTACAGCCGTACGGTCAGCGGCCAGCTGACGTTGTTGGTGCCGTTCATCGACCGGATCCGCGCGCGGGTGGACCTGCGCGAGCGGGTGGTGTCGTTCCCGCCGCAGCCGGTGATCACCGAGGACAACCTGACCTTGTCGATCGACACGGTGGTCTACTTCCAGGTCACCAACCCGCAGTCAGCCGTCTACGAGATCAGCAACTATCTCGTCGGGGTCGAGCAGCTCGCCACCACCACGCTGCGCAACGTCGTCGGCGGCATGACGCTGGAGCAGACGCTGACCTCCCGCGAGGTGATCAACGCCCAGCTTCGCGGCGTGCTCGACGAGGCGACCGGCCGGTGGGGCCTGCGGGTGGCGCGGGTGGAGTTGCGCAGCATCGACCCGCCGCCGTCGATCCAGGCGTCGATGGAGAAGCAGATGAAGGCCGACCGCGAGAAGCGGGCCATGATTTTGACCGCCGAAGGCATGCGCGAGTCGTCGATCAAGGAGGCCGAGGGGCAGAAGCAGGCGCAGATTTTGGCCGCCGAGGGTGCCAAGCAGGCCGCGATCCTGGCCGCCGAGGCCGATCGGCAGTCGCGGATGCTGCGCGCCCGGGGTGAGCGCGCCGCGGTCTATCTGCAGGCGCAGGGGCAGGCCAAGGCCATCGAGAAGACGTTTGCCGCGATCAAGGCCGGCCGGCCCACCCCCGAGTTGCTGGCCTACCAGTATCTGCAGACGCTGCCGGAGCTGGCCCGCGGCGACGCCAACAAGGTGTGGGTGGTGCCCAGCGACTTCAGCGCGGCGCTGCAGGGCTTCACCCGGCTGCTGGGCAAACCGGGCGAGGACGGGGTGTTCCGGTTCGAGCCGTCGCCGGTCGAGGACGCGCCCGCGCCGGCCGAAAGCGACGACGACGTTGCCGACTGGTTCTCCACCGAGACCGACCCGGCGATCGCGCAGGCGGTGGCCGCGGCCGAGGCGATCGCCCGCAAGCCGGTGGACGGTCACCCGCCGGAACCGGGTGCATAGGATCGGGCGTAATCCCGTGAGCGTGCGGACCTCCGCGACAACCTGTGTGGCGGTGGCGGCCTTTGCGGCCGGCGACGCACCCGGGCATCGGGGCTCCAGGACCGCGTAGACCAGGGCCGTGACGGGTATGCCACCGCTTCATGAATACCGAAGCCGGCAGCGCTGACACGTGGTCGCGCGATGACATCCGGGTCACCGACCGGGCCAAAACCCGCCGGTTCGTCGAGGGCACCGCCATCGGCAACTTCATGGAGTGGTACGACTTCAGCCTCTACAGCTACACCGCCACCATCCTGGCGCGGCAGTTCTTCCCCGGGGGCAACTCCGGGTCGGGCAGCCTGATCGCCACCTTCGGGACGCTGACGGCGGCCTTCCTGGTGCGGCCGCTGGGCGGGTTCTTCTTCGGCCCGCTGGGCGACCGCATCGGGCGCAAGAAGGTCTTGCTGATCACGATCGTGCTGATGGCGGCCAGCACCACCGCGACCGGCGCGCTGCCGGGCTACCACACCGTCGGGGTCTGGGCGCCGATCCTGCTGGTGGCCATCCGCGTCTGCGAGGGGCTCTCCACCGGGGGGGAGTTCGCGGGCGCGATGGTCTACATCGACGAACAGGCCGCCGACCGCAGGCGCGGCATGATGGGCGGCTTCCTGCCGATGGGCACGCTGAGCGGCTACGTGCTGGGCGCGGGGGCGGTGACCGGCCTGCAGATCCTGTTGCCGACGGCCGAGATGTCCAGTTGGGGTTGGCGGATACCGTTTTTCGTCGGCGCGCCGCTAGGGCTGGCCGCGCTGCTGATGCGGCTGCGGCTCGAGGAGTCCGCGGGCTATGAGCGGTCGCGGCAGCAGAACGGCGAGATCTCCGGCGCCGAGCAGTTCAAGGAGACGGTCGTGCAGCAGCGGCGGCCGCTGCTGCTGTGCGTCTGCCTGGAGCTGACCATCGGAATGAGCAGCTACATGCTCACCGGATACCTGCCGACCTATCTGAAGAAGACCGTGCGGGTCCCGGACAACCCGGCCCTGGGATTGGTGCTGCTGGTGTTGCTGTTGATGCTGGTCGCCGTGGTGTTCGTCGCGAGATTGTCCGAGCGTATCGGCGTCAAGCCGTTGATGTGGACCGGCTGCGCGATATTGATCGTGGCCGCGGTGCCGGCGTTCATGTTGATGCGCTCCGGCGGGGGCTACCCGGTCAAATTCCTGGGCATCCTGATCCTCGGGCTGGCGCAGTTGTGTTTCACCGCCGTCGAGCCGCGGACCCTGCCGGCGTTGTTCCCCACCAAGGTGCGGTACGGCGCGACCTCGATCGCCTTCAACGTCTCCGTGTCGGGTTTCGGCGGGCCGACCCCGCTGGTCGCGGAGTCGCTGGTTTCGGCTACCGGCAGTTCCCTGGCCCCGGCGTTCATGCTGATATTCGCCGGTGTGGTCGGCGCGATCACGCTGTTCTTCACACCCGAAGTGGCCGGCACGCGAATGCCCGGCTCGGGGCCGTCGGCCGAGGACGAAGACGAGGCACGCGAGTTGGCCGGCTCCCCGCGCGGATCGCGTCCGCCTCCGCACTGAGCGCCCGGCCGGGCGGGCGCCGGTGGCTCCGGTGGGTGCCCGGGAGCGGAACGCCGCGCGCCAGGGCGCGCGGCCCGCCGGTCAGGGGCTGATCGCCGGCTCGGCGGTCGGTTCGTCGTGGTGCGTCTGGTGGTGGGCGTGCTGGCGCCGGTAGTGGCGGACCTCGACGACCAGCCCGATTACCCCGAGCGCGCTGGTGCCCAGCGACACCAGGTAGAGCAGCGGGCTGGGATGACCGGCCAGCGCGTCGCCCAGGATCACCACGGCGGTGGTGCCCGGCACCAGGCCGGCCAGGGTGGACAGCGTAAACGGCAGCATCCGCACCGCCGAGGCGCCGGCGGCGTAGTTGAGCGCCGAGAACGGCACGACGGGAATCAGCCGCAGCGACAGCACGGCCAGCCAGCCCCGCTCGCGCAGCCGCTCGTCGACCCGGCCGATCGATCGGTGCGGCACCAGGCGGCTGAGCTGCCAGCCCGCCGCGCGCACCAGCAGCAGGGCGATCACCGCGCTGGCGGCGCTGGCGAACACCGCGATCGACACGCCCAGCACCGGCCCGAACAGCAGGCCGGCGGCCAGGGTGAACGCCGTGCGGGGGATGGGCACCACGGTGACGACGACGTGGGCGAGCAGAAATGCCAGCGGGAACCACGGGCCCACCGACTCCGCCCAGTCGCGCAGTTGCACCGCGCTCGGCAGCGGAACCAGCAGCGCCACCGCCACCACGGCGGCGATCCCGACGATCGTCGCGACCATCCGTGGGCGCGACAGCTGACGCGCGGTCGCGCCCAGCGCGCAGCCGAGGCCGCGCAGGGCGCTGGTGGCTTTGCCGGTGGCGGAGGCCGTCACGTCGCCAAATGCTACGGGGCCTGGGTGAATATCGCGTGGCTCGATTTGGCGTTTCACCTTGGCGACCTTGCCGCCGGAGCGTCCGACGCGATCGATTAGCCTGGTTGGCTGGTGGCGACCGAGAATGGGGGAGCTTGCCAATTCCGGCGATTACAGGAGCAGTCGGTGTCCGTGGGTGTGCCAATGAAGGGACCTGCCGCGTCAGCGGCCGGTGACCCGGATGTGGTGGCGGGCCTCGCGCGCTGGCGCACCGCGGTCGCCGGCGTGCTGGCCAGGAGCACCCGTAGGGAGCCCGCGGAGTTGGGCCAGCAGCCCGAGCGCCTGCTCGACACCCCCACCTACGACGGATTTGCCATCCGCGCGCTCTACACCGCGCTCGACGAGCTGCCCGAACCGCCGCTGCCCGGCCGGTGGCCCTACGTGCGCGGTGGGGACGCCGACCGCGACGTCACCGCCGGCTGGAAGGTGGTCGAGGCCGTCCCGGCGCCGGGCGCCGACGACGGCAACGCGGCGCTGCTGGCCGCCCTCGCCGACGGCGCGAGCGCGCTGCAGGTGCGGGTGGGGAAGTCCGGCGTTACGCCCGACCGGCTCGAGAGCCTGCTCGCCGGCGTGCGCCTGGACCTGGCGCCGCTGATCCTCGACGCCGGCGCCGACTACCCGGCGGCCTGCGAGGCGCTGCTTCGGCTGGTGGAGCGGCGGCAACCGGACCGCCGCGCCGCGCTGTCGGTGGATCTGGGCGCCGACCCGGTCACGGCCGCGCTGAGCGGCCGGCCGGCCCCGCCGGTGGAGCAGGTGATCGCCGTCGCGACCCGGGTGGCCGGGATGCGCGGGGTGCGCACCATCACCGTCGACGGGGCCGGGCTGCACAACCTGGGCGCCGGCGCCGTGTGGGAGCTGGCCGGCAGCGTGTCGGCCGCGGTGGCCTACCTGCGGGCGCTCACCGAGGCGGGCGTCTCGGTCGGCGAGGCATTGCGGCAGATCGGCTTCCGGCTGGCCGCCGACGATGACCAGTTCCTGGCGATCGCCAAGATGCGGGCCGCGCGCCAGCTGTGGGCGCGGGTCGCCGAGGTGGTCGGCGACCCCGACGGCGGCGCAACCGTGCTGCACGCCGAAACCTCGCTGCCGATGATGACCCGGCGCGACCCGTGGGTGAACATGCTGCGCGCCACGGTGGCCGCATTCGGCGCGGGCCTCGGCGGCGCGGACACCGTGCTGGCGCACCCGTTCGACGTGGCGATCCCGGGCGGCTTTCCCGGTGTGTCGGCCGGCTTTTCGCGCCGCATCGCCCGCAACACCCAGCTGCTGCTGCTGGAGGAGTCCCACGCCGGGCGGGTGCTGGACCCGGCCGGGGGCTCGTGGTACGTCGAGGACCTCACCGAGGAGCTGGCCCAGCACGCCTGGCAGGAGTTCCAGGTCGTCGAGGCCCGCGGCGGGTTCGCCGACGCCCGCGACCACATCGCCGCGCAGATCGCCGCGACGGCCGCCCGGCGCGCCGCCGACATCGCCCATCGCCGCGTCGCCATCACCGGGATCAACGAATTCCCCAACCTGGCCGAACCGCCTCTGCCGCAGCATGATTCGTTGCCGACGGTCGTCGGCTACGCCGCCGCGTTCGAGGCGCTGCGGGACCGTTCGGATGCGTTCCTGGCCCGCACCGGCGCGCGCCCGCGCGTGCTTTTGCTGCCGCTGGGGCCGCCGGCCGAGCACGACGCGCGGGCCACCTTCGCCGTCAACCTGCTGGCATCCGGCGGCATCGAGGCGGTCAACCCCGGCCCGGTCGACGCCGCCGGTGTCGCCCGGGCCGTGTCGGACGCCGGCGCACCGGGCGCGGTGGTCGTCTGCGGCACCGACATGCGCTACGGGGACGAGGCCGCGGGCATCGTGGCGGCGGCCCGGGACGCCGGTGTGCCGTGGGTGTATCTGGCCGGGCCCGAACCGGCGGTGGGCGCCGCCGAGCACCGGCCCGACGACTACTTGACCGCGAAAATCGATGCGGTCCAAGCGCTTTCGACTCTGCTCGGCCGATTGGGGGCGTAGCCGCCATGACCGCACACAGCTCTGTGATCGGCAGTTTCGCCGACGTCCCGCTGCACGGCGACGGCAGCTGGCAGCCGCCCGGCGAGGCCGCGGTGGAAAAGCAGGTCGCCGCGGCGGCCTCGGCGCACGGGCATACGCCCGAGCAGCTGACCTGGCACACGCCCGAAGGCATCGACGTCAAACCGGTCTACATCGGCGCCGACCGCGAGGCCGCGGTCGCCGCCGGCTACCCGCTGCACAGCTTCCCCGGTGAGCCGCCGTTCATCCGCGGGCCCTACCCGACGATGTATGTCAACCAGCCGTGGACCATCCGGCAATACGCCGGCTTCTCCACCGCCGCGGACTCCAACGCGTTCTACCGGCGCAACCTGGCCGCCGGCCAGAAGGGCCTGTCGGTGGCCTTCGACCTGGCCACCCACCGCGGCTATGACTCCGACCATCCCCGCGTGCGGGGCGATGTCGGAATGGCCGGTGTGGCCATCGACTCCATCCTGGACATGCGGCAGCTGTTCGACGGCATCGACCTGTCGGCGGTGAGCGTTTCGATGACCATGAACGGCGCGGTGTTGCCGATCCTGGCGCTGTACGTGGTGGCCGCCGAGGAGCAGGGGGTGCCGCCGGAGAAGCTGTCCGGCACCATCCAGAACGACATCCTCAAAGAATTCATGGTGCGCAACACCTACATCTACCCGCCCCAGCCCTCGATGCGCATCATCTCCGACATCTTCGCCTACACCAGCGCCAAGATGCCCAAGTTCAACTCCATCTCCATCTCCGGCTACCACATCCAAGAGGCCGGCGCCACCGCGGAGCTGGAGCTGGCCTACACCCTGGCCGACGGGGTGGACTACATCAGGGCCGGGCTGGACGCGGGGTTGGACATCGACGCCTTCGCGCCCCGGCTGTCGTTCTTCTGGGGCATCGGGATGAACTTCTTCATGGAAGTCGCCAAGCTGCGCGCCGGCCGGCTGCTGTGGAGCGAACTGGTCGCCGGGTTCGGCGCCAAGAACCCGAAATCGCTGTCGCTGCGCACCCATTCGCAGACCTCGGGCTGGTCGCTGACCGCCCAGGA
>JAQTVU010000086.1 GCA_028706695.1 Mycobacterium sp. | reverse complement strand
GGGTCCGGCTCGTAGTCGGGGGCGTCGCCCAGCGGGTAGATCCAGTCCCAGGCCTGGGCCACATACAGGATCGGGTGCCCGTGGCCGGGCTTGTCGGCCAGGATGCGGGCACGGACCTCCGGCTTGCGCATCTCCGCGACCCGCTCGGCCAACGGCAGGTGCGCGATCTCGCGGTAGCTCGGGGTACAACACGAACGGGTTGGCGGTCAGCTGCAGCCCGATGATCAGCCCGATCGGACGCGGCAGCAGCTGCGCCGTGACGTCGCCGCCCGCCGCGTTGGCCTTCTCGATCATCGTGATCGCGTCCTGCCACGTCGGGTCGCCGGAGTTGGCGACCACCAGGGTGAACGTGACCGGCAGGCCGACGTCCTCGGCAACGTCGAACACCGTCTGCAGCACCCGTTGGTAACCTCCGGCGGGGATGTCGGGGACGAACTGCAGCAGCCCGCCGCCACCGTCGACCACGCCTTTGGCGATCTCCTCGATCTCCGTGCGGGCGGCGCCGTAGCTGGGGATCGGCGCACCGCTTTCGGTCTTGTGGATCGTCAGCCGCGACGAGGCGAAGCCCAACGCGCCCACCTCGACGGCCTCCTTGGCCAGCGCCCGCATCTTGGTCAGGTCCTCGGGGGTGGCCGGCTCGCGGTCGGCGCCGCGCCGGCCCATCGAGTAGACCCGCAGCGGGGAGTGCGGCAGATAGGCCGCCACATCGATGTCGCGTTTGCCGGCCTCCAGCGCGTCCAGGTATTCGGGAAAGGTCTCCCAGGTCCAGGGCAGGCGGTCGGTCATCACGACGCCGGGGATGTCCTCCACCCCGGCCATGACGTCGACGAGCACGTCGTGGTCCTGCCGGCGGCAGGGCGCGAAGCCGACCCCGCAGTTGCCCATCACCGCCGTGGTCACCCCGTGCGCCGACGAGGGCGTCAGCCGCTCCGACCAGATGGACTGGCCGTCGTAGTGGGTATGCAGGTCGACGAAGCCCGGAGTGACCAGCAACCCGGGCGCGTCGATCTCGCGCTTCGCGGCGGCCCCGTTCACGGGCCCCACCGCCTCGATGACGCCGTCTCGCACCGCCACGTCGCCGACGTACGGCTCACCTCCCAGCCCGTCGACGATGGTGCCGCTGCGGACGATGAGGTCGTAGGTCATCTAACTAATCTACGACCGCGCCGGGAGTCGTGCCAGGCGCGGACCGCCCGTAATGTCGGGGGTATGGCCAGCGCCGACGATGCCGCCCGAGAGTTGTTGCGGGACGCGTTCACCCGATTGATCGAACACGTCGACGACCTCGCCGACGGCCTGACCGACGAGATCTCCGGCTATCGACCTACCCCGGACGCCAACAGCATCGCCTGGCTGCTGTGGCACAGCGCGCGGGTCCAGGACGTCCAGCTGGCCCAGGTGGCCGGCGTGGAACAGGTGTGGACGCGCGACGGCTGGGTTGACCGGTTCGGTTTGGACCTGCCCCGCAACGACACCGGTTACGGCCACGGCGCCGACGAGGTGGCGAAGGTCCGCGCCCCCGCCGACTTGCTGTCCGGTTACTACCACGCGGTGCACAAGTTCACCCTCGAATACATCGCCGGCGTCACCGCAGAGGAGTTGGCCCGCATCGTGGACACCAGCTGGGACCCGCCGGTGACCGCCAGTGCGCGACTGGTCAGCATCGTCGACGACTGCGCCCAGCACCTCGGGCAGGCGGCCTACGTGCGGGGTATTCAGTAAGTTCGACAGCCTTGCGCCGCGGTGCCCCTCCCATATTCGCCCCATCGCCCCGGCAGTCGGTTGGTAGTCGGCGTCCGGCCGTCCGGGTTGGCGTGGGACAAGCGTCGGGCTAATCGGGGCTAATCGCTGTACGCCAGGGAGCGCTCCGGTTGCCTGACGGGCGCCGGCGGCAGCCGCGGCGGCCGGGTGCGTACCCGCATCGGCCACCAGAACCAGCGTCCCAGCAGCGCGGCGATGGACGGGGTCATGAAGGCGCGCACGATCAGCGTGTCGAACAGCAGGCCCAGACCGATGGTGGTGCCCACCTGCCCGATGACCCGGACATCGCTGACGACCATCGACGCCATCGTGAAGGCGAAGACCAGCCCCGCGTTCGTCACCACCTTGCCGGTGCCGCCCATCGAGCGGATGATGCCGGTGTTCAGCCCCGCCCCTATTTCCTGTTTGAACCGCGAGACCAGCAGCAGGTTGTAGTCGGATCCCACCGCCAGCAGCACGATGACCGACATGGCCAGCACCAGCCAATGCAGCTCGATGCCGAGGATGTGCTGCCAGACCAGCACCGACAGGCCGAAGGAAGAGCCCAGTGAGACCGCGACCGTGCCCACGATGATCGCGGCGGCCACAAAGGCCCGGGTGATGATCAGCATGATGATGAAGATCAGGCACAGCGAGGAGACGCCGGCGATCACCAGGTCCCACTTGGCGCCGTCGGAGATGTCCTTGAAGACGGCCCCCGTTCCGCCGATGTAGATCTTCGCGTCCTCCAATGGGGTTCCCTTGAGGGACTCCTCGGCCGCGGTGCGGATTCTATCGATGCTGGCGATGCCCTGCATCGATGCGGGGTCGCCCCGGTGCAGGACGATGAACCGGGCCGCGTGCCCGTCCTCCGACAGGAAGTTCTTCATCGCCCGCTTGAAATCCTTGTTCTTGAAGACCTCGGGCGGAAGGTAGAAGGAGTCGTCATTCTTGGCGGTGTCGAAGGCGTGGCCCATGGCCGTCGCGTTGTCGCCCATCTCGTCCATCTGGTCGAAGATGCCCGCCATGGTGCTGTGCATGGTCAGCATCATGGTGCGCATCGTCACCATGGTCTCGATCATGGGCGGGAACTGGGCAACCATCTCCGGCATCAGCCGGTCCATCTCCCTGATGTCGCCCACCAGCGTGTCCAGCTTGTCGTCGATCGCGTCGACGCCGTCCAGCGCGTCGAAGATCGAGCGCAGCGACCAGCAGATCGGGATGTCATAGCAGTGCTTCTCCCAGTAGAAGTAGGAGCGGATCGGCCGCCAGAAATCGTCGAAGTTGGCGATCTCATCGCGCAGCTGATTGGTGATCTGCTGCATCTCCTCGGTGTCGCCGACCATGCGGTGGGTGGTGGCGACGAGTTTCGACATCAGGCCGTACATCCGCTGCATGGTCGCGATCGTCTTGCTCAACTCGTCGGCCTGCTTGAGCATGTCCTCCATCCGGTCGCGCTGGTATTTCATGTTCTGCAACTGACCGGCGTTCTGCATGCTGATCTGGAACGGGATAGAGGTGTGGTCCATGGTGGTGCCGTCGGGTCGGGTTATCGCCTGAACCCGCGAGATGCCCGGCACCCGGAACACGCCCTTGGCGAGCTTGTCCAGGACCAGGAAGTCGGCCGGGTTGCGCAGATCGTGGTCCGTGTCGATCATCAGGATCTCCGGCTTCATCCGGGCCTGGGAGAAGTGGCGATCGGCGGCCGTGAACCCCTCGTTGGCGGGGATGGATTTGGGCAGGTATTCCCGGTCGTTGTAGTTGGGCCGGTATCCGGGCACGGTGAGCAGGCCGACGAGCGCGATGGCGCAGGTGATGGCGAGGATGGGCAGCGGCCAGCGCACCACCGCGGCGCCGACGCGTCGCCAGCCGCGGACCTTGAGCAGCCGCTTCGGGTCGAACAGGCCGAAGCGGCTGCCGACGGTCAGGACGGCCGGGCCCAGGGTGAGCGCGACCGTGACCGCGACCAGCATGCCGATCGCGCAGGGAATGCCCAAGGTCTGGAAGTAGGGCATCCGCGCGAAACTCAGGCAGAAGGTGGCGCCGGCGATCGTCAGCCCGGATCCCAGGATGACGTGGGCCGTCCCGCGGTACATGGTGTAGAAGGCCGTCTCCGGATCCTCGCCGGCCTGGCGGGCCTCTTGGTAACGACCGATGATGAAGATGCCGTAGTCGGTGCCGGCCGCGATGGCCAGCGAGGTGAGCAGGCTGACCGCGAAGGTGGACAGGCCGATCAGCCCGCTCTGCCCGACCAGCGCGACAACGCCCCGCGCCGCGGTCAACTCGAAGCCCACCGTGACCAGCAGCAGGAACACGGTGATGGGCGACCGATAGACGAACAGCAACATGATCAGGATCACCACCACCGTGGTGGCCGTCATCCGCACCATGGAGTTGTCGCCGCTTTGGTGCAAATCCGCGGCCAGCGCCGACACGCCGGTGACGTAGGCCTTCACCCCGGGCGGCGGCGGGGCGCTCTCGACGATGCCGCGGACGGCGTCCACCGATTCGTTGGCCAGCAGCTCGCCCTGATTGCCGGCCAGATTGACCTGAACGGTGACGGACTTGCCGTCGTTGCTCTGCGCCCCCGCCGCGGTGAGGGGATCTCCCCAGAAATCCTGGACGCTGAGCACATGCCGCTTGTCGGCACGCAGCTTGCGGATCAGGACGTCGTAGAACCGGTGGGCGTCGTCGCCGAGGGGCTGGTTGCCCTCCAGGACGATCACCGCCGAGCTGTCGGTCTCGCCTTCCTTGAACACGTGCCCGATGTGCTTCATAGCCACGAACGACGGGGCGTCATTGGGGCTGAGCGACACCGATCGCTGCTGCCCGACAATTTCCAGCGACGGGACGAACAGGCTGAGCAGGATGGCGACCGCCACCCAGAACAGGACGATCGGCACCGCCAGCGTGTGGATCATCCGGGCGAGAAACGGCCGTTCGGTGTGGGTGGCGCCGGTGGACCCGTAAACCGCGGAGCTCACGCGGATTTCACCACACAGAAGGTGTAGGCGTTGACCTCGTTGGAGATCCGCTCGGCCTTGATCTCGCCGTCCACCGTGATCCGGCAGCCGATACTGTTGCTGTCGCCTTGTGCGACAAGGTTTCCCATCACCGCGGGCTTGGTCGTGGTGATGTGCAGCGACCACGGCAGCGGAGCGCCGTCAACTCGTTGTGGATCGGCGTTGACGTCGAAGTAGCTGATGTCTGCCACCGTGCCGGTCGGACCGAAGACCTCGTAGGTGATCCGCTTCGGATTGAACGGCTTGGGATTCTCGAGGTTGCTGTCGGCGTAGGACTCGCGCTTTTCGGAGCCGAAATAGCCGTGCACGCGGTACACGATGAATCCCCCGACGACGATCACCGCCAGGATCACGAGCGGAATCCAGAACCGCGATAGCAACTTGAAGATCGGAATCCCCTTCGCCGGTTGGCTTTTCGGCCTGCGGACGGTGCATCGCCCGATCGCGCATGTCGAAAATACAACCAAGGCTAACCTAAGTAGATCATGGCGGGTACAGCCTAGGCCCGAACCGTTGACTCCTTCCCCTCGCGCGACGAAATGTAAGGCATATCACGTGCGTAACCGAACTTATCGCCCCCGTGGGTCGGTGGACAAGTTGTTCCGATGACTGATCGGGCGCCGGCAAGTCACCCGCCGTGCGTTATACAAATCACGTGACGTGCGTTATCCTCGGCGGGTGGGGCACCTCACCTTCCAGCGCGCCCGCACAGAGGAGAAGAAGCGTCAGCGCGCCGCGGACCTCGTCGAAGCCGCGCGCTCGCTGGCCGTGGAGGCCGGCGTCGCATCGGTGACCTTGACCGCGGTCGCCGGCCGTGCCGGTATCCATTACTCGGCGGTGCGCCGCTACTTCACCTCCCACAAGGAGGTGCTGCTGCACCTTGCCGCCGAGGGGTGGGTGCGCTGGTCGGACACGGTGTGCGAAAAGCTGGCCGAGCCCGGGCCGATGTCGCCGGCGCGGCTGGCCGAGACGCTGGCCGCCGGGCTGGCGGCGGACCCGCTGTTCTGTGACCTGCTGGCCAACCTGCACCTGCACCTCGAGCATGAGGTGGAGATCGACAGGGTGATCGAGATCAGGCGCACCATCACCGCTGCCGCGATGGCGCTGGCCGACGCCATCGAGCGGGCGGTGCCCGCGCTCGGTCGCGCCGGCGCCTTCGACATGCTGATCGCCGCCTACTCGCTGGCCGCCGCCTTCTGGCAGATCGCCAACCCGCCGGCGCGGCTCACCGACGCCTATGCCGAGGAACCCGAGGTGGTGCCGCCCGAGTGGAACATCGAATTCGGCTCGGCTCTTACCCGAACGCTGAGGGCCACGTGCATCGGCCTCGTGTCCGGACCGCAGCAGACCGGAGGGATCGATGGCGCGTATCGAACATGACGCCGGTCCGGCCTCTCCACCGTCGACGCTGCCGAACAAGCCCGGAGCCGGATTGACGGAGGGTAAGCGGATGGCGAAGATCTCGGTCGCCAACGCGGCACGAAAACTGTGGATCGTCCTAGTCGTCATCCTCGTGGTCGCGGTCGCCGGCTTCTGCGTGATCCGGCTCCGCAGCATTTTCGGGGCGCCCGACACTCGCGCGGTCACCAGCGGGATTGCCGACGACATCCAGCCGTTCAATCCCAAGCACGTGGTCTACGAGGTCTACGGACCGCCGGGAACCGTGGCAAACATCAACTACCTGGACATCAACGCCCAGCCTCGCCGCGTCGACAACGTGCCGCTGCCATGGATGCTCTCGGTCACCACGACGCTTCCTTCGGTGAGCGTCAACGTTGTGGCACAGGGCGACAGCGACCGGATCGGGTGCCGGATCATCGTGAATGACGTGGTCAAAGACGAAAGGTCGGTGAACGGGGTGAATGCTCAGACCTTCTGCATAGTGAAGTCCGCATGACCGACGACACCGCCGCGGCAGCGGGGCTTCCCCGCATGCCCGTTTTCGCGCGGACGGTGCACAAATTCGCGGTGCCGATCGTGTTGGCCTGGGTAGGTCTCGTCGTCGTCCTCAGCGTGTTCGTCCCATCCCTGGACGCGGTCGGCGAAGCGCACACCGTGTCGATGAGCCCGCAGGACGCGCCCTCGATGCAGGCGATGAAGCGCATCGGCAAGGTGTTCAACGAATTCAAAAGCGACAGCGCGGTCATGATCGTGCTGGAAGGCGACAAGCCGCTCGGCGACGACGCCCACCGTTTCTACGACCAGATCGTACGCAAGATCGAGGCCGACAAGAAGCACGTAGAGCACGTCCAGGACTTCTGGGGCGACCCGCTGACGGCGGCCGGTTCGCAGAGCTCCGACGGCAAAGCGGCCTATGTGCAGGTGTACCTCGCCGGTAATCAGGGCGAGAGCCTGGCCAGCGAGTCCGTGACCGCGGTCCGCAAGATCGTGGACAGCGTGCCGCCGCCGCCGGGGGTCAAGGCCTATGTGACCGGGGCGGGGGCGTTGACCGCCGATCAGCAGTCGTCCGGACAGAAGAGCGTCCAAAAGGTCACGATGATCACCTTCGTCGTGATCGTCGTGATGTTGCTGTGGGTGTACCGCTCGCTCGTCACGGTGTTCAGCGTCTTGTTCATGGTGGGGGTCGAGCTGATGGCGGCGCGCGGGATCGTCGCCTTTCTGGGCACCAACAACATCATCGGACTGTCGACCTTCGCGGTTAACCTGCTGGTGTTGCTGGCCATCGCCGCCGGAACCGACTACGCGATATTCGTCCTCGGCCGATATCAAGAGGCGCGGGGCCTCGGCGAGGACCGCGAAAAAGCCTTCTACACCATGTTTCACGGGACCGCTCACGTGGTGCTCGGCTCGGGTCTGACCATCGCCGGCGCGATGTATTGCCTGAGCTTCACCCGCCTTCCGTATTTCCAGACGCTCGGCGTGCCCTGCGCGGTGGGCATGCTCGTCGCGGTGTTCGCGGCGCTCACCTTGGGGCCGGCGGTGCTCACCGTCGGCAGCTTCTTCAAGCTTTTCGATCCCAAACGCAAGATGAGGACCCGGGGCTGGCGGCGGGTGGGCACCGCGATCGTGCGCTGGCCCGGGCCGGTGCTGGCGGTGTCGGTCGCGATCGCGCTCATCGGCCTGCTCGCTCTGCCCGGCTATCAGACCAACTACGACAACCC
>JAQTVU010000085.1 GCA_028706695.1 Mycobacterium sp. | reverse complement strand
GGGCCGCGCCCAGCACCGCCGCGGATCGGGCGTCGCCGTGGACGCGCAACGCCCCCAGACCCACCCAGCGGGTGCCGTCCGGGGCCTGCGTGACCGCGGCGCGGGCGGTCGCCACGCCCGGATGCGTGCCGAACACCACCTCGCCGTCGACGGCGGTGAGCGCGTCGGTGGCGACATCCATCCCGAAGCGCTGCAGCCAGGCGTGGTCGGGCCGCGCCGACAGCACGAGCGACGCTCCGGGTTGCTGACCGGTCACCGCGCGGACGTCGCGCACCATGACCCGTTGGGGGCGTTCGGCGGTCAGCCCCGGCGGCGGCGCCAACAAGCGATCCGGGATCGCCAGTCGCGCCGTCAGGCCGCGGCGGCGATACCAGTCGACGACCTCCCGGATCGCCCGCACGTGAGCGGAAAGCTCAAGGGGCACGGCAAAGTTGTCGAGACCGCCGGCGCGCAGCAGCCAGCCGTCCAGCCAGGCCCGCTCGGTGCCGGGCCACGCCCGGGCCGCGGCGTGCTCGAGCGCACGGATGTCGGCGGTGCGCAGGGGTGCGTCGGTGAGCACCCGCAACGCCACCACATCGGCTGCCGCGAACTCGACGACCGCGCCGGTCTTGGTCTGCACCCGCACCACCGGGCCGGTGTCCAGCAGGTGCCCCACCGCGTCGGTCAGCGCCGGGACCGACCCGGCGGGTCGGCGGTAGCGGACCGTCACCCGCGTACCCGGGTCGGGCCACGAAACCATCAGTGCCCGAACGGGTCCGGGACCTCACCCGGCAACCACGACAACCCGGGCACCCCCCAGCCGTTGGCCTTGACGGCCCGTTTCGCGGCGCGGGCGTACCGGCCGACGAGGCGGTCCAGGTACAGGAATCCGTCCAGGTGCCCCGTTTCGTGCTGCAGCATCCGGGCGAACAGGCCCGTGCCCTCGACGTCGACCGGAGTGCCGTCGGCGTCGAGTCCGGTGACCCGGGCCCACTTGGCGCGTCCGGTCGGGAACGATTCCCCGGGAACCGATAGGCACCCTTCGTCGTCGGTCGCCGGGTCCGGCATGGTCTCGGGCACCTCGGAGGTCTCCAGCACCGGATTGACGACCACGCCGCGGCGGCGCTCGGTGGTCTCGCGGTCGTCGGGACAGTCGTAGACGAACACCCGCAGGCCCCGCCCGATCTGATTGGCGGCCAATCCCACCCCGTGGGCGGCGTCCATGGTGTCGTACATGGTCGAGATCAGCTCGGCCAGTTCGGCCGGCAGCGAACCGTCGGCGGCGACCTGCACCGGTTTCGTCGGGGTGTGCAGGACGGGGTCTCCCACGATGCGAATGGGTACGACTGCCATGGTCGGCTAAGCTACCGCACGCGCTTGTGCAGGTCACCGGCGATCTGGCGTGGCAATCTCGGGGAATCGGCCGACGCGCGGGTCTTGATGACAGCTTGAGGGTTGGTGGCGTGGTTCAATGATCGCCGAAACATGCCCCTATTTAAGTCAAGTCATCAGAGCATTCGAGAATCGCCGGAAGGGTCCAGGGGAAGCGATATGGACAGCGCCATGGCGCGGGCAAATCGACCGGGGGACGACTCTGAAATCGCCGATGGTCTCACTCGCCGCGAACACGACATCCTGGCGTTCGAGCGTCAGTGGTGGAAGTTCGCCGGAGTCAAAGAGGAAGCCATCAAGGAACTCTTCTCGATGTCGGCGACACGTTACTATCAAGTGCTCAACGCCCTGGTCGATCGACCCGAGGCACTGGCCGCCGACCCGATGTTGGTGAAACGGCTGCGACGCCTGCGTGCCAGCCGTCAGAAGGCCCGCGCGGCTCGGCGCCTCGGGTTCGAGGTGCCCTGACACGGCTACAGTGGGGGCGGTGAAAGAGCGAGTGCCCGACTCCGCGGGGCTACCCTTGCGAGCCATGGTGATGGTGCTGCTGTTCCTGGGCATCATATTCCTGCTGCTCGGGTGGCAGGCCCTGGGTTCTTCGGGAACCTCCGATGAGGGATCGGCGTCACCGCTGGCCAGCGTGACCAGCACCGCCGGCTCGAGGTCGGTGAGCCCCAAGCCCGCGAACCAGGCCGAGGTCCGCATCTACAACATCTCCTCCAGGGACGGCGTCGCCGGGCGCACCAAGGAGGAGTTGACGGCCGCCGGCTTCAAGGTCGCCGAGGTCGGCAATCTTTCGTTGCCCGACGTTTCGGCCACCACGGTGTATTACACCGACGCCGACGACGAGCACGCCACCGCCGATGCGGTCGGCCAGAAACTGGGCGCACCCGTCGAACCGCGGATATCCGCACTCAACGGCCAGCCGCCCGGCGTGATCGTCGTGGTGACGGGCTGATCGCCCGGCTGCCACGATAGGCTCTGGGCATGTCTATGCTCGCCGGTCACCGCACTGCCGCCATCGCAGCTACCCTGTCCGCAGCCACCGCCGTCGCACTGCTGAGCGCATGCACGCCAAACCAACCCCCGGCCACGAGCCCGGGTACAACGCCGGCGATCTGGACCGGGTCACCGTCTCCGTCCGGCGCGTCGAAACCCCGGGGCGCGAACGCGTTCGAGGGCGCAGCGGCCCCCTCCGAGAGCATCACCACCATGCTCAAGGGGCCCGACGGCACCGAGATCGCTACCGCCAAATTCGATTTCAGGAATAACCGGACCACCGTCACGATCATGACGATCGGAACCGGCCACCTCACCCCCGGCTTCCATGGGGTCCACATTCACAAGGTGGGCAAATGTGAGCCCAACTCGGTCGCGCCGGGCGGCGGCGCCCCCGGCGACTTCCTGTCCGCGGGCGGCCACTTCCAGGCGCCGGGGCGCGCGGCCGCTCCCGCCGGCGGCGACTTGACCTCGCTGCAGGTCCTGCAGGACGGCAGCGCGACGCTGGTGACCACCACGGACGCCTTCACCAGGGACGACCTGCTGGCCGGGGAGAAGACCGCGATCATCATCCACGGCGGTGCCGACAACTTCGCCAACATCCCGCCGGACCGCTACAGCCAGACCAACGGGACACCAGGTCCCGATGCGACGACGATGAGCACCGGGGACGCCGGCGCGCGGGTGGCCTGCGGTGTCATCGGTTCCGGCTAACATGGCCGCCGAACGGAGCGCAGCCCATATCGACTTCGTGCCCTCGCCGCGGCCGACCATCGGGGTGGAGTGGGAGTTCGCGCTCGTCGACGCCGAGACCCGCGACTTGAGCAACGAGGCCGCCGTGGTCATCGCCGAGATCGGTGAAAACCCGCGCGTACACCAGGAATTGCTGCGCAACACCGTCGAGGTGGTCAGCGGCGTCTGTGCCTGCACAGGTGAGGCGATGGAGGATCTGCGCGACACCCTGGGTCCGGCCCGCCAGATCATCCGTGCGCGCGGCATGGAGTTCTTCGGCGCCGGCGCGCACCCGTTCGCCCGCTGGTCGTCGCAGAGGCTCACCGACGCGCCACGCTACGCCGAGCTGATCAAGCGCACCCAGTGGTGGGGCAGGCAGATGCTGATTTGGGGCGTGCATGTGCACATCGGGATCTCCTCGGCCAACAAGGCGATGCCGATCATGTCCTCACTGCTGAACTACTACCCGCACCTGTTGGCGCTGTCGGCGTCGTCGCCCTGGTGGGTCGGTGAGGACACCGGATACGCCAGCAACCGGGCGATGATGTTTCAGCAGTTGCCCACCGCGGGGCTGCCGTTCCAGTTCCAGACCTGGGCGGAATTCGAAGGATTCGTCTACGACCAGAAGAAGGCCGGAATTATCGACCATATGAACGAAATCCGTTGGGACATCCGGCCTTCCCCGCACCTGGGCACGCTGGAGGTCCGGATCTTCGACGGCGTGTCCAATCTGCATGAGCTGGGCGCGCTGGTCGCCCTGACGCATTGCTTGGTCGTCGACCTGGACCGTCGGCTGGATTCCGGGGAGAAGCTGCCGACCATGCCGCCCTGGCATGTCCAGGAGAACAAATGGCGCGCCGCCCGCTACGGGCTGGATGCGGTGATCATCCTGGACGCCGAGAGCAACGAGCGGCTGGTCACCGACGATCTCGCCGATGTGCTCACCCGGCTGGAGCCGGTGGCCAAGTCCCTTGGGTGCACCGACGAGCTCGCCGCGGTGTCCGACATCTGGCGCGACGGCGCCTCATATCAACGGCAGCGGCGGGTGGCCGAGGAACACGACGGCGACCTGCGCGCGGTCGTCGACGCCCTGGTGGCCGAGCTGGTGATCTGAGCCATGGCGGATCCGGAACCATTTGAGCTGGCGATGTTTCCGCTCGAGTCCGCCGCGCTGCCCGACCAAGATCTGCGGCTGCGGATCTTCGAGCCACGTTACGGCGCGCTGGTGCGGCACTGCATCGATCGCGGGAATCCCTTTGGGGTGGTGCTCATCGCACGCGGGAGCGAGGTAGGTGGCGGTGACTCGCGCTGCGAGGCGGGAGTCCTGTCCACCATCATCGACTGCGTAGACCACGGCTCTGGCCGCTTCTCGCTGCGCTGCCGGACCGGCGAACGGATCCGCGTGGTCCAGTGGCTGCCCGACGATCCCTACCCGCGGGCCGCCGTGCAACCGTGGCCGGACGAGCCGGGAGAACCGGTGGCCGACACAGGGATTCGCGAACTCGAAGACCGGCTGATAGCCCTCTTCGAACGGATCGCGGCGGCGCGCGACGCTCAGCTGCCGGAGCGCGACATGCTGCTGGGCCACGGTGAAGGTGGTGACCCCGGGCGGCGTCTGTTCGCGTTGGCGTCGCGCATCCCGATCGGGACGGCCGACCGCTACGCCGTGCTGGCGGCGCCGTCGGCCGCCGAGCGACTGGCCGCACTTGGTGAGGCCATCGACGCGCTCGCCGACCGGATCGAGTTCGAACTTTCCTGACGCGATGAAGGCAGGACCTTCGCTCCCCGTGACGTTTCCCGGCCGACGCGACGGCTGCTTCTTCAAGCATCGGGTGTCCTTGATGCACAACAACGTTCGCGGGTATCCGCTCGCATCGAGGGCATCGACCCGGCCGGCCTGACCCGGCAGATCAACACCATCCAGATGCCAGATGCCGCGGACCTGGCCAAAACCAAGACCGAGGTCCGGTGCCGCCGCGCACAGCGGCGCAGACAGATCGCATCGAAGTCTGTTGCCCGCCGTCGGCGCAGGTGCCGGGCGGGGATGCTCGTCGCGGCGGCAGGCACCGTTGGTGCGGGATCGCGTTCTGCGAGGGATCGAATCGTCCCGTCGTCGACGGCCGCGGCCCCCAGAACCGGCCCAGCGTCGTCCCTGGCATGGTCCTGGCCAGGCACCCTCCAGGCACCCAATGTCGTCGCCGTGGTCGCCGCCGAGGACGCCGTTATCGGCGATCGCGCGTGACCTCGCGGCGCGGTCAGGCATTGGGCGAACGGGGCCTGCGGGTTGCGCAGCAGCGACCCGCGGTGCTATCAGGTTGCGAGATCGGTGCCGCAAGCCCGCCGGCGCCCACATCTGGATCTGGCCCGCGCGGTACCGGCGGGCGCATTGCCGGCTCGCCGGCGTACCGATCAATCACATGTGGGTACGGCCGGCAAGCGGAGTGCCTTGTAACCTGCTTGAATAACTTCGTTCTGTTACGGGGCTCATCCGGGCGATTGGAAGAAGTCGGCCGCTTTTCGGCTCGCCCAAGCGGTTGCTTGGCAGCCCGGTCGCAGGCAGGCTGATTTCAAGATCGTGTCAGCTGACGATCGCATGCATGGGAAGCAGGGAGGCAATGATTCAATCGGTACTCGTCGTAGGCGGCGGCAGCGCCGGCCTGCTGACCGCGCTTGCGCTCAAACAACAGGCTCCTCAGCTCCAAGTCCGTGTCGTGCGCAGCAAGGAAATCGGCGTGATCGGCGTCGGCGAGAGCACCACGCCGCAGATCGTCAACCTGCTCTTCGACTACCTGAAGCTGCCGCAGAAGGAGTTCTATTCGACTGTTCGGCCGACCTGGAAGACGGGCATTCACTTCCTCTGGGGGCCACGCAAATCATTCGACTACGGGTTTCAATTCCAGCTCGACGCGTTCTACACGGACCTCACCCGCTACAACGGCTTCTACTGCGCCGATGAGTTCGACAGCGTCGACATGAACGCCGCGCTGATGGCTCAGGGCAAGGCGTTCGAGAAGCATCCGAGCGGCCAAGGGCCGCTGATCACGGGCGACGCGGCGTTGCATCTGTTCAATCCGGCCCTGGTCGAGGCGCTGGAGACCGCGTCCGTCGCGCGCGGCATCGAACTCATCGAGGCCCGCATCACCGGCGTGCCCGTCGATGAGCAGGGCGTGCAATCGGTCGTCCTTGACGACGGCCGCGCGTTGTCGGCCGAGCTGTACGTCGACGCCACCGGCTTTCGCTCCGAGTTGCTCGGCCGCGCGCTGGGGACGCGGTTCGTCCCCTACGACCGCTCGCTGTTCTGCGACCGCGCCATCGTCGGCAGCTGGGATCGGACCGACGAGTTCATCCACCCCTACACCATCGCCGAGACGATGGAGGCCGGCTGGTGCTGGCAGATCGACCACGAGCATGCGATCAACCGCGGCTACGTCTATTCGTCGCAGTTCCTCAGCGACGACCAGGCGCGCGAGGAGTTCATGCGGAAAAACCCGAAGGCCAAGACCTGGGATCACGTCGTGAAGTTCCGCTCGGGGCGCTACGAGCAAGGCTGGGTCAAGAACGTCTTCGCGATCGGCAATGCGTGCGGGTTCGTCGAGCCGCTCGAGGCGACGGCGCTCATGGTCGCGTCGTCGCAGATCAAGGCGATGGTCGAGATGCTGGTGCGGTCGCAGCTCGACCCGACGCCGAGCCTCCAGACGCTGTACAACACGCTGTTCGTCGACTGGTGGGACGGCATCAGGGACTTTCTGTCGATCCATTACCGGTTCAACACGCGCATCGAGAACAAGTTCTGGACCGCGTGCTGCAACGAGGTGGACGTGACACCGGTGCGGCCGCTGCTGGACTTCTATCGCGAGAACGGGCCGACCGGTTTCTGTCGGCATTATGTGACCAGCACGATCGGGCAGGACAATCAGTTCGGGCTCGAAGGATATCTGGTGATGCTGGTGGGGCAGAAGGTGCCCTATCGCGACGTGTATCCGCCGAGTCAGGAGGAGATGGCCATCTTCCGTCGTCGCTGTGCGGACAACCGTGCCCGGGCGATGAACGGGCTGACGGTGGCGGAGGCGTTGCAATACGTCCATCGCCCGGACTGGCAGTGGCATTCCGATTTGCAATGAGCCGGCGTCGAGCCGTTGGCCTCGCCACCCGCGCGCCGACGCCGGTGTGCTTCGGGAGATCGCCACGTGCCCGGTCGGGTCGTCGCAGCGCGGCCCCGAACGGAGGCGTCATTGGATTTACCCGCGCCCCAATTCGACGCTAGCTCAGCCCAATGGCGGGCCGTCGAAATCCATGGCGGTCAGCCTCACGCGCCGGTGGCCGCGCATCGTTCCAGCCGGAACGTGCGCTGGAAGCCGGCCGGCCGCGTGGTGAGCGTGACCTCGACCGCGCCGCTGGGGGCCACGACGTAGCGCTCCTCGACGTCGGGTCCGTGGTGGCACCGGCCGACCGGCTGGTGCCCGAGGTCCTGCCGGTCGCGAAGGGCCGGGTCGAACGGGAAGAACACGGGGGCGTAGGGCATCACGTCCCCGTCGGGACGGCCGTCGACCACGCGGCTGCACTCCACGAAGCGGAAGTGCCCGATGTTGTGCGCCGCGCGGTAATTTCGGCTGACGACCAGCGGTGAGCGTCCGTCGGCCGGCAGCGCGGCGTCTTTGGGCACGATCGGGTCGAACACGACGCCCGCCCCGGCCTCGGCCTCCCGGAACACCCCGAAATGCCGCGAGAAGCGTTCGGACAGAGCGAAACCCGCATCGGTGTCGAGGTAGACTGCCAGGCCGATGGCCGTCGCCGCGAACG
>JAQTVU010000084.1 GCA_028706695.1 Mycobacterium sp. | reverse complement strand
TGATGTCGCCGCGCACGATCCGCTGGGCCAGCCGCGACGCCAGCGCCATGATGGTCAGTGCCGGGTTGGCGCTGCCTTGGGTGGGACACACCGACCCGTCGGCGATGAACAGATTGGGCACCGCCCGGCTGCGCTGGTCGGAGCTGACCACGCTGGTCTCCGGATCGCTGCCCATCCTCGCCCCGCCGATCAGGTGGGCGAAGCGCTCGATGGTGAGCACGTCTTGGGCGTCGGCGGCGTGCAGGATGTTGGTGATCACCTTCCGGGAGTAGGCCATGTTGGCCTTGTCGTTGTCCGACAGGCTGTAGTCGAACCGGGCCACCGGAAGCCCGTAGGCGTCGGTCGCGTCGGCCAGCGTGACCCGGTTGTCCGGGTGCGGTAGCAGCTCGTTGAGCACGCCGATGGTGGCCCAGTGGTTGTAGTCGCGCATGTACTCGCGCAGCGCCGCCCCCCAGTGCCCGTCGGCCAGGACGTGCTCGGCCCACCCGATCGGCAGCGGGGAGACCGTCTGGATCGAGAAGCCGCGGGCGAAGCCGCGGTCCGGATCGGTTTCGTAGAACTGCTCGGAGGACACCTCCGGCGGCGGCGCCTTGTACATCCGCAGTTCCTCGGGCCAGCGACCGGCGCTCTGCCAGGCGCCCTGCACCATCACGTAGCGGCCGACCTGGTCGTGGTTGTTGCACAAGCCGTTGGGAAAGCCCGGGCCGGCCGAGTTCAGCAACAGTCGCGGCGTCTCGATCGAGTAACCGGCCACCGCGACCACCTTGGCGCGCTGGTGGCGCTCCCGGAACCCGCCGCCTTCGGCGTCAGCGAAATATGTTACGCCCCGTGCATTTCCGGTCTCGTCGAGCTCGATTCGGTGGACCATGCAGTTGGCCCGGATCTCGACGCCGTGGGCCAGCGCGTCAGGCAGGTGGGTGACGAACGGGCTGGCTTTGGCGTTGACCTTGCAGCCCTGCAGGCAGTAGCCGCGGTAGATGCAGTGCGGCCGGTTGCCGAAGGTGCCGTTGACGATGCCGACCGGCCCGACCCGCATCTCGATGCCGAGCTTCAGCGCACCTTCCCACAGCTTCAGGGCCGCCCCGGAAACCGGATGCGGCGCGTGCGGATAGCGGTGCGGGTCGCCCCAGGGCCAGTCCTGGCCGGCGACGGGCAGTTCGCGCTCGACGCGTTCATAGTGGGGTTTGAGCTCGGCGTAGGTGATCGGCCAGTCGGCGCCGACGCGGTCGCGGGTAAAGGTTTCGAAATCGCTGGGGTGAAAACGGGGTGTGTAGCCGGCAAAGTGCACCATCGACCCGCCCACGCCCCGGCCGGAGTTGTTTTTGCCCAGCTCGATCGGGTCTGAGCCGCCGATGATTCGTTTCTGCGTCCAGTACAGCCCGTGCGACCCGGCTTCGTCGGAGACCCAGTCCTCGTCGGGATGCCAGAAGGGGCCGGCCTCTAGGATGACGATCCGCCAGCCCGCTCGGGCCAGCCGTTGCGCCAGCACCGAGCCGCCCGCGCCGGCGCCGACCACGACCAGGTCGACCTCCTCGTCGTCGCAGTAGCGGCGCATGGCGGACTCGCCGGGAAGGTCGCGCGAGTGCACGTCGAGCAGGTACCGCGAGTCGTTGTCGGCGGGCCCCAGCGATCCCTTCAGCAGGCCGCGCCAGAAGTCACCCATCGATGTGGTGCTGCTCGACGGCTCGGACCGGATCCTCGCAGGTGGCCCCGGGGGTCTCGAACGGCTCCCGCGAGCCGACCCCGCCGAGGCGCATGAAGCCGCGGGGATAAGCGGGCCCGCCGAAACCGATCTCGTTCCATGCCCAGGGGTGGCTGTAGAAAGCGCCCACCACCATGCGCATCACCACCGACCACGCCCGCGAGACGTTGAGCTTTTCCCAGCTGCCGCCGTAGAGCGCCGCGTTGGCGAACCGCCCGACGATGACCTGCTGGGTTTCGGGGTCGGCGGCGGCGAACGATTCGGCGCCGCCGTCGCGGGCCGCCTCGTCCAGGCCCGCCAGCACCAGGCGCCAGGTTCCCTGGTCGTCGGGCATGTCGGCGTATTGGTAGCCGTCGAGCTGATCGTCGGCGAGCCGCCGGTCGATGACCTCGGCCACCGGGATCCGCGGTTCGGCGTCCTGGGCCAGCACCGTGTCGCAGAAGGCGCGCAGCGTCGGCTGCTCGCAGGCATCGAAAAACCGCATCGGCCCGGGCGCCTGTAGCCGGGCCAGCACCACCCGGCGGGTGGCGGCGTCCCAGCTGTCGACGGTGGACAGCACGTCATAGTCGGGGTAGCGGCCGATCATCTGCGGTGTGACGCCGCGGCGCTGGCGCGGCAGCCAGGAGGGATGCAGCGGTTTGCCGTCGGGACGCAGATTGGGCAGATGGTGGCCGCTGGAGATGTCAGCCACGGCGATCACTTCTCGCGGCGCAGGATGGCGGCGAGCAAACCCATCGCCCCGACGATGCTCATCAGCCCGGGCGCGGCGATCGGCGGGCCCATCGGCACGTTGTAGTTGTACAGCCCCCAGCCGCCGGGTTTGCGGGCCACGCCGCGGGCGTGGAAGTACTCGCCCATCAGCCCGTTCGCCGCATACACCGCCGCGGCGACCGGCAGCCACCGCTTGGCGCAGCGCTGCGAGAAGACCCCGCCGACTCCGGCGACCACCACCGGTGGGGTGACGATGATCGGGCTCCACATCCATTTGTTGCCGAAGCTGGCCTTGTAGTGCTCGAAGTAAATCTCGGTCGTGGTCACCAGCGCCGCGAACGCGGTCAGCCCCGACAACGCCCGCTCGAAGCGGCCGTGGGCGACGTTGTACAGCGCGCGATCGACGAGATGCTCCACCCCCCCGACCGCATCGCCACCGCTCGCCGAACCGCCCGTCAGCAACATCGACTGTCTCCTTCCCTGTCGGCGGGAACTCCGCGCCACCCGGCGCGCGAAGCGTCCATGTCACCCATTACCCAGATCCGGCGCGCGCACACCCGGGTTTGCAGAACTCGTCGCGCGCGGGCGCGCGCGCCGCACTGGCCGGTCGTGGCAGCATTGAGCCCAATGAGCATTCGCCGCGACCTCCACAAATCGCCGTATCTGGCCGCTGTGAGCGGTCGCAAGCCCACCGGGGTGCCGGTGTGGTTCATGCGCCAGGCCGGCCGCTCACTGCCCGAATACCGGGCGCTGCGCGCCCGGCACAACATGCTGGCGGCCTGTTTCGACGCTGAACTGGTCTGCGAGATCACCCTGCAGCCGGTGCGCCGGCACGGCGTGGACGCGGCGATCCTGTTCTCCGACATCGTGGTGCCGCTACTCGGCGCCGGCGTCGATTTGGACATCATCCCCGACGTCGGGCCGGTCATCGGATCGCCGGTGCGCACCGCGGCCGACGTCGATGCGCTGAAACCTCTTGACCTGCAACGGGTGCAGGCGGTGTCGGATGCGGTCACGCTGCTGGTGGCCGCGCTCGGAGACGTCCCGCTGATCGGGTTCGCCGGTGCGCCGTTCACGCTGGCCTCCTATCTGATCGAGGGTGGACCGAGCCGCCACCACGCCCGCACCAAGGCGATGATGCTGGCCGAACCCGGCAGCTGGCACGCGCTGATGGAGAAGCTGACCGACATCACCCTCGGCTTTTTGCGCGTGCAGCTCGACGCCGGGGTGGATGCCATCCAGGTGTTCGACTCCTGGGCGGGGGCCCTGTCGCTGGCCGACTACCGCACTTACGTGCAACCGCACAGTGCGCGGGTTTTCGGTGCGCTGGCCGAGTACGGCGCGCCGATGACGCACTTCGGGGTCGGCACCGCCGAACTGCTGGGGGCGATGTCGGCCTGCGGTGCCACGGCGGTGGGGGTGGATTGGCGCACCTCGCTGGCCGACGCCGCCACCCGGGTCGAGCCCGGCACCGCGCTGCAGGGCAACCTCGACCCGGTGGTGTTGCTGGCGGGCTGGCCGGTGGTGGAGCGTGTCGTTCGCGCCGTCGTCGACGACGGACGCCGCGCCGTTGACGCCGGGGCGGCCGGGCACGTGTTCAACCTCGGCCACGGGGTGTTGCCCGAAACGGATCCCGACGTGCTGACCGAGCTGGTGTCGCTGGTCCACTCGCTATGACGCCTCGCTCTTATTGCGTTGTCGGAGGCGGAATTTCGGGGCTGACGGCGGCCTACCGGCTGCGCCTGGCCGCCGGGGAGGACGCGACCATCACGCTGTTCGAGCCGGGGGCGAAGCTCGGCGGAATATTGCGCACCGAGCCGGTCGGCGGGCGGCCGATGGATGTGGGGGCCGAGGCGTTCGTGCTGCGCCGCCCCGAGATGCCGGCGCTGCTGGCCGAACTGGGCCTGTCGGACCGCCGGCTCGATACCACCGGCGCGCGGCCGCTCATCTACGCCGACCGGGCATTGCACCCACTGCCGGCCGGCACGGTCGCCGGCATTCCCTCATCGGCGGACTCGATGGCCGGGCTGGTCGACGAGGCGACCGTCGCACGCATCGCCGCCGAGCCGTCCCGCCCGCTGGGCTGGCGACCCGGCGCCGACCCGGCGGTGGCCGACTTGGTGGGTGACCGGTTCGGCAACCAGACAGTCGCCCGGTCGGTGGATCCGCTGCTCGGCGGGGTGTATGCGGGCTCGGCGACCACGATCGGCCTGCGCGCGGCCGCTCCCGGGGTGGCCGCGGCCCTCGATCGCGGCGCCACCAGCCTCACCGACGCCGTCCGGCAGGCCGCGCCGCCGGTCACCGGCGCGCCCGTGTTCGGAGCGCTCGACGGCGGCTATCGGGTGCTGGTCGACGAGCTCGTACGGCGCGCACGGCCGGATTGGGTGCGTGCCGCCGTGCAACGGCTGGAACCGGGTTGGGTGCTGTTCGACGACACCGGTGTGCGCCGGCACGCCGATGCGGTGGTCCTGGCTGTTCCAGCCCCCCAGGTGGCGCTCCTGGCGCGCGACGTCGCCCCGCGCAGCGGCGCGGCCGCCGGCCGGATCGTGAGCGCCTCGTCGGCGGTGGTGGCGCTGGCGGTGCCGGCCGCGACGGCGTTTCCCGACTGTTCCGGCGTGCTGGTGGCAAGCGGTGAGCGGTTACACGCCAAGGCGATCACCCTGTCGTCGCGCAAGTGGGGCGTGCGCGGCGACAGGCAGCTGCTGCGGATGTCGTTCGGGCGGTTCGGCGACGACGTGGCCAGCAGCGCCACGGACGACGAGCTGCTGGCCTGGGCGATGCGCGACCTGGCCAGCGTGTTCGGGCTGACCGTAGAGCCGCTCGACGCCCGGGTGCAGCGCTGGATCGACGCGTTGCCACAGTACGGGCCCGGTCACGCCGACCTGGTCGCCGAGATCCGGGCGGGTCTGCCGCCGGGCCTCGCCGTGGCGGGCGGCTACCTGGACGGCATCGGGGTGCCGGCGTGCGTGGGTGCAGCGGGGCGCGCGGTCCAGGTGCTCGAAGCGGAAGTGGCACGATAGGTCTCATGGCCAAGCTCGACTACGACGCACTGAACGCGGCGGTGCGCTACCTGATGTTCTCGGTGTTCTCCGTGCGCCCGGGCGCGCTCGGTGAACAGCGCGACGCCGTCGTCGACGACGCGGCGACGTTTCTGAAGTTGCAGGAGGAGCGCGGCGTCGTGGTGCGCGGCCTCTACGACGTCGCGGGCCTGCGGGCCGACGCCGACTTCATGATCTGGACCCACGCCGAGACCGTCGAAGCCCTGCAGGCGACTTATGCCGACTTCCGGCGCACCACCACGTTAGGGCGGGCGTGCTCGCCGGTGTGGAGCAGTGTGGCCCTGCACCGCCCGGCCGAGTTCAACAAGAGCCACATCCCGGCGTTTCTGGCCGGTGAGGAGCCCGGCGCCTACATCTGCGTGTATCCGTTCGTGCGGTCCTACGAGTGGTACCTGCTGCCCGACGAGGAGCGCCGCCGCATGCTCTCCGAGCATGGCATGGCCGCGCGCGAGTACAAGGATGTCCGCGCCAACACGGTGCCGGCGTTCGCGCTCGGGGACTACGAGTGGATCCTGGCGTTCGAGGCCCCCGAGCTGCACCGCATCGTCGACCTGATGCGGGAGCTGCGCGCCACCGACGCCCGACGGCACACCCGCGCGGAGACACCGTTTTTCACCGGGCCGCGGGTGCCGGTCGAGCAGTTGGTGACCGCGCTGCCGTGAGCCTGCCCGCCGACCGGTCTCGTTGGTCGCAGCACCGCGGCGCCGACGCACTGATCCCGAGCTGAGCCGCGGCCTGGCCGTCACAGAAGGAAAGCCATGGACATCTCGCCGGCCCACCCGGTAAACCATCACGCCGATCATCCCGGATTCGCCGGGCAGATTGGTTTTTTCGCGGCGCTCACCATGTTGTTCGCGGGCCGTGCTCGCGCCCGGGTTGTCGCCGACCTGGCTTCATTGTCGAGTTCCGACCAGGTTGTGGACATTGGTTGCGGTCCAGGCGACTCAGTCAGAGAAGCTGCCCGCCGCGGTGCGAGCGTCGTCGGCGTCGATCCGGCGAGGTTGATGCTCGGGATGGCCCGGCTGGTGACCCGCGACCGGCCAGGAATTAGCTGGCGGCAGGGCAGCGTGGAAGCCTTACCGCTGCCGGACCATTCCGCAACAGTGGTGTGGGCGGTTGCGACTGTGCACCACTGGGCGGATGTCGCCGCGGGACTTGCCGAGGTGCGACGAGTACTGTCCCCGGCTGGGCGATTCTTCGCAGTCGAGCGCCGCGTGCGGCCCGGTGCTACCGGGCTGGCCAGCCACGGATGGACTGACCAACAGACCGGGTTGTTCGCTGCTTGCTGTCGTACGGCAGGATTCGACGACGTTCACACGCAAACACTTGACCGTGGCCGACGTGCGCTTCAGGTGGTCAAAGCCATTCGCCGCTGAAAGTCCCGCCGCGATCAGTGCCGACGCATCGGCGACGTCGAGATGTCGCGTCATGGAAGCGAGGAGCCACATGGATCAACCAGCTTCGGCCGACCCCACCCGGTTCGAGGAGATGTACCGCGACGAGCGGCTGTCGAACGGGCTGCCGGCGGCCACGCCGTGGGACATCGGCGGGCCGCAACCGGTGGTCCAGCGGCTGGTCGCCCTGGGAGCGGTCAAGGGCGAGGTGCTCGACCCGGGCACCGGGCCAGGCCACCACGCCATCTACTACGCCACCAGGGGATACGCGGCCACCGGCATCGACGGCTCGGCGACCGCCCTGGAGCGGGCCCGGGACAACGCGCGCAAGGCCGGGGTGTCGGTGAACTTCGAACTGGCCGACGCCACGCGGCTGGACGGGCTGGAAGGCCGCTTCGACACCGTCGTGGATTGCGCCTTCTATCACACGTTCAGCAACGATCCCGAGCTGCAGAAGTCCTACGTGCAGGCGTTACATAGGGCTACCAAGCCGGGCGCGCGGCTATACCTGTTCGAATTCGGCGCGCATGACGTCAACGGCTTCACCATGATGCGATCGCTGTCCGAGGACGACTTTCGGGGCGTGTTGCCGGCAGGTGGCTGGGAGATCACCTACTTGGGGCCGACCACCTACCTGGTCAACATGAGCGCAGAGACCATCGAGATGATGGCCGCGCGCAATCCCGACAAATCCGAGGAGGCCCGGGCCCTGCTGGAGCGTTTCCGGGCGATGGAACCGTGGCTGGTCGGCGGCACGGTGCACGCCCCGTTCTGGGAGGTTCACGCCACCCGCGTGGACTAGATGAGTGATTCCAAGGGGTCAGTGGTCGTAGGCGGTCAGTGATCGCTTGATGGTGGTGCCGAGGTGGTCGTTGTGCCAGATGGCGGCGGTCGGGGCGAGGATGCGCTGAGCGGCGCGCGCGCAGACCCCGGCGAAGGTGCGCCCGCCGTGTTGTTCGAGGTCGAGCTGGCCTTTGAGGGTGTCGTTGACCGATTCGATGATCTGGCGCAGGGGCTTGAACAGCCGGTGTCCGCGTCGGGG
>JAQTVU010000083.1 GCA_028706695.1 Mycobacterium sp. | reverse complement strand
CGGCGGCGCTCACATAGCGGCGCACCGTCTTGCGGTCCACGCCCACATGCGCGGCGATAGTGCGCAGCCCCGGCCTGGGCAACCCCACAACCAGACCCAGCCACAACCGCAGCACCTCTTTGATCTCCTCCACAGCAACCTCCCGGTAACCCATGCACGCCCATCCCTTCCGTGATCCGATGCCACGGCCGAGCCAACGCGCAAACGAAGGGACCACCGGCACAACACGCCGGTGCTCCCATAACTGGCAATCCAGGTGGGCCCATGATCCTGGCAAAAATCAGCTCACAGTGGTCCCTTCACGCTGGCAGATGACACAGCTGGGCTCCGGTCTCGATGGGTTCGCGGCGCACCAGGATGCGCATCCCGGTCGGCCAGGTGCCCAGTTGGTCACCACCGTGGCTGTCGCGCAGCAGGCCGGTGACCTCGACGACCTGCGCGTCCTGGCGTGGGGTGCCGGCGGCATCCAGGGCGGGGTCCCAGGCGGTGGCGGGCAACACGGCCAGCGCGGCCCGCACCCGGGCGTCCAGGTCGAAGCCGACCTGAAGCCGACCGAATACTCCACGGTGTAGCCAGTGCGGGCGCCCAGCTTAGTGAGGTGCTCGATGACGGCGTGGCTGGATCCCGCGCCGTCGATGGCGATCAGCAGCTTGCGCCGGTGTTTGGCGGGGATCGCGGCGATCGCGGCGTCGACGATGGCGATGTGATCGGCGGCGGTGTTGGAGCCGGCGTTACCGGCGCGGGTGATCACGGCCAGCAGCTCACCGGTGTTGTCACACCACGCCAGTAACGGATGAAAACCGTATCCGCCTTTGAAATTGCCTGCCGCGCTTTCCTTGTCGGAGTAGGCGGTGATCAAGGTGGCGTCGATGCGGACGCAGATCGCGTCATCGAGATCGCCGTAGCAGGTGCGCACCGGCGGGATCTTGCCGTGGCGGGCCTCGATGAGCTCCCACACCCGGGCGCGCACCCGATCACGCGCTGCGAGCAGCCGCCCCAGGGCCTCGGCGTCGAGTTCATTGAGCGCCCGCCACGCCGTGGTGGCCGAGGCGACCGGCCCGAACACCCGCTTTTGATCGCCCAGGACCGCAATGTCGCAGATGCTGGTCGCGCCGTCGGCGATCGACACCGCCAGATCCCGCATCACCGCGCCCCGATCATGGATCACATCCGGCCGGTAGAGCGCATCGGACCATGCGCTGGTCAAGCCCGTCTTATCGGCCAGCACGCTGGCAGATGACAGCCGCTGTGTGACACCGCATCCTCGCCGCGGACCCCGACATCGAGCCGTCGGGACCATTCTGTTGTAACCTGCATCTGAAAAGTGCACCCATTCTGTGGATTCTCCGAGCCTTATCAACCCTGATCATCCTTGAGCGAGTGCGCTTTTCGCGTCTACGACACCCCGAACCCGCTCACCCGCACGAAAAATCGAGGTCTATCAGCAACCTTTCTACGGGTGATCCCACACAACCAGATTCGGCAGCGGTGAGGTCGCGCTGTTAGCACGCAAAACAGGGCCGAAGTAGTCACTTTGGCCGCCATTCCACAGTGGCCGCGTCACCGACAGAATCGGCGCACCCGAATTACCGGCTTCGGTGACGGGTCCGTACATCGAACCCACAATGTACGGTGTTGTCGACCTGACTAGCGGAATGAGTGCAGCATCGCCGATGCCGACGTTCACGACGTCTCTGACGGTATGCCCCCCGAGCCAGTTCGAGGACTCGAGGTCCAGGACTGGCCATCGTTCGTTATGCGAACGCCCCTCGGATTCGTCCGCATAGACGATTCTGTAGTCGCCCGGGTCCAAGAACTCATTGCCGAACTTGCACTGCGTCAGCACCATGCCTCCGCCGCAGTTGTCGTCATTGGGCGAAAGGGTGAACCATACATCGATCCGCGGAAACCCTTCCGGCGGGCCGAATCGCAGGAAGTCGCAATTATAGATATAGGTATTGAGACCACCTCGCGCCAACTTGATATGCACACGATTCGCCAAGAACGAATTATTCGCGATTGTACTACCGTCCGTGAAGCCGGACAGGGCGATGCCCATGGACGTCGCATAGTTACTGGCGCTGAAAATATTTCGTTCTATTTTCCAGTACGGGTGGTCGACGCTGTTGTTAGATATGCTCGCCCCACTGTAGTTGATGAAAGCGCAATCCTGCACGACGTGATAATCCGTGACGTTGGGCGATTCGTAACGGTTGCTTATGTGCCCTTTTCCGCCGTTGAACCGTATCCCTCGCAGCGTCAAGCTGGTCCACAGCTGGTTCGAATCGATGAACGTCGAATCCGGCGCGAGGGCCACCGTGGTAGCGCCCTGGCCGGCGCCGACAATGAACGGGGTGCGGTGGTCGATGCCCGGGCCCGAAAACAGATAATCCCCCGGAGGGATATAAACCGGTTTGTTCGAGGCCACCGCGGCGCGGATAGCGGGCGCTGAATCTCGTTCGCCGCTCGGATCGGCGCCACCGGCGAAGGCCCTATCGGTGACGACGGCGTAGTCGATCGTCGGTTGATCGTGGGACTGGCTGCATCGGATGTGTTCCTCGATCTTTGAAGTCGACGACCAATTGGCGGACTCCGGGCCTTTTGCCACCGTCTGCGAATCCTTTGCTGCGATGTGCGGATCCGTTGCGCCCGTGCCGGCGCACGAGACACCAAAAAGCCCGGCAGCAGCGAGCCCCGACGTCATTAAGCCGCGGCGGGACACACCGGTGATCCTGGCCATCACAACTCCACTAGTTGGCGGACGCGAGCGCATGTTCGATAATCGGTTGCAGCCGGTCCGCCAGATAGGTCTGCCTGGCATCCCTTGCCGCCGGTGTGTCTTCGGCGACCGGGTCGTGACTGCCGACGAACCATCGATCTGCGATCGGGTCCACGAATGTGGCGGCATCTTTTTCCGCCTCCTGCCGCACGATGTCGCGGACCCGGATCATGTCCGGCCCCGGATCTGCAGTGTCCGAGATCGGGCCTACGGCGATCAACTTGGCGCGCGGCGCCGACGTGCGCACAACAGAGAACGTGTCGCTTACCGCCGCGGCTACCGATTCAGGTTTTTCCGACGCGTCATGGGTGCCGCCGAAGACGATCACCAGACCATCGTAGGGTTTGAGGAGGCTGTGCGCCGATTCTTTGAAAGTCGTGCCCTTCTTTCCGTGGGCCACATAGCCAGATCCTTGTTGGTCCGAGGTATGGACGGCGATGTCGAATCCCTCTTTCCGCAATTGCCGGAAGACCAGCTCGGGCCAGCCCGTTGCCTTCACGCCATCCGAAGTTATCGCCTCGGGGGAGGAATCCGCGATCACGGCTATTTGAACGAGCTGCTCATTGCCCAACGGCGCCGAAGACACGACAGGCATGGGTTCATCGGGGCGACCGTGCGCCACAACGATGGCGCCTATCAGCAGGGCAACGGTGAGAACCGCCGCACCGATGCCCGCAGCCAGCCAGCGCGCGTCAGCTGAATTGCTGGCCCGGCCAGCCATACCGTTGCCCGATCGTCTCTGCCGCCCGTGGGCGGAGCTTGAGCGTGCTACCAGCACCGGTCACCGACTTCCCATGTTTGCCCAAGGCATTCCACGGCAGTCCGTCGCGTGTTCGGGGGATCACAGAACGCACCCTTCGTTCTCGGATCAAATATGAGCCGATAAGTAAAAACACCGACAGCGAGATCACCCGCCAGACAAGGCGTGAGGAATACTCGATCGACAACATCGTCGTCAGCCCGACGAAGCCCAACGGGAGGAAGGAGATAAGACTGTCTCGACTTCGTTGGAGATTGTGGACCGTAAGCCCGGAAACCCAGCCGATCATTCCGAAGACGAGAATCTGACCGAACCAACCCATTGCGCCATACCACTCTCCCGTAAACGACAGCGGCACCCAGTCATACGGCCAGTAACGCTCGAGGTCGGATGAGCGTGAAGTCCCCGGTAAAGGATTGGCGTTAGCAAGTAGCACGCCGGAATCCACGCCGTACCGCGCCGACTCTTCGGCGTCGGGGAAAGCGGCGTACACCGAGGCGACCAGCTGTTTGACCGGCAACAACACGGAGTCGGTCGAATTGCGCATGTCCGCTGCCGTCGCCTCCACCAGGGTGGGAACATTGAGCAGCCCATGGGGAAAGTCGCGGGCTTTGTTCACCGCGCTGAAGGTAAACGCAGCCGTCGCAAGTAATGTCAGGGCCGTCGCAATCAACGGTAGGTGGATGCGCCGGCGACGAATCTCCTTGTAGATGATCAGCGCGCTGCCCAGTATCGGCCCCGCGCACGCCGTGCGGCTACCGAGACACGCTGGCCCCACAAACCACAGGATCCCCGTCGCGATCAAGGAAAGTCGAAGTGCGCGATCGCCTTCCAGACGTGCCGCGAGAGCGATCACGATCATTCCGAAGACGATTCCGAGCGGGGAGGACGCGTTCAGCAGGAACAGTACGCCGTCGCTTTCCAGGTAGACGTCTCTCCGGAAGAAACTCGGGCCATTGCCGATCAAGAAGGCGACGAAGGTCACCGCTGAGGCGATCGCCACGATGACGCTGACATTCCGGGAGAGCATCACTTTTCGGGTCGGCGACTGCTGCGGGGGAAGCGACGGCACGAGCAGTGCCGACAGCCCAGCGCCCACGGACGCCCACAAGAATGCCCGCACCGCTTCGGATTCACCGAACGCAACCGCCTTGACCGTTGGCGGCACTCCGGAGCCTCCACCGCCGTACTTCGACCACTCCCAGACCGGCCCCCCCAACCCCAACAAAAGCATGATCAGCGCCACGACCGCGGGCGCCCCGGCGGCGCTTGTTCGCTTCACGCCCACCCAAACCGAAACGGCCAGGGTCATCAGCGCCAGGAGTAGAAGCAGGAAGTTGCTCAACATAGCGTCTTGTGGCCGTTCTCAGACGCCCGTCCGCATTCGATCACATCGACGCGCGGCAAAAGCTCGTCGTCGTTGTCGCCCCGGGGAGTCGACGAGACGCGTCGTTTCATGCGCCGCCGCCAGCGGCGACGGACCATGAGGATACCGCTCACGTCGACGCCGTTAACAGACAGCAACTCGACCAAGTCGACCACATCGTCGAGAATCGTCTGGCCTTTCAGGCACACGATGACGGACGAAACCGCCGACATCGCAATGCCGGTGGCGGAGCGCGCCGCCAACGCGGTGATCCTCTCGTGCTGGTCGAGAAGCGCAGGCGCTGCGGAGACCACGACACCCCTCAACTGATGATTGGGACCGTACTGCGAATGAGCGCGTGGCAGAAAGCGGATCGGGCCCTGCAGCGCGGTTCGGAAGGCGGCGATCACCCCATCCAGGCCGTCTGCACTGCGGGGTCCGGCAAGAATCACTTTTCGTGACGCGTTTGGTTTGCCGAACAGCATCGCCTGTATTCGGGCCATCTCGCCGGGACTGCCGTCGGCTTCGACGATCCAGGGCCCCGGCACGGCGTTGCGAAGTTGACCGACACCGCGGACGGTCGGGCGCCGGCGGCGCTCCAGCATCGTGTAGACCAGGGCTGCGCCACCGAAAAACGCGGTGGAAAACAGAATGCCCAGCCAAGGGGCTCCACCGGAGGTACTTTTGGTGACCTCGACGGGCCGGGCCACCGTCACCAGGACGGGTCCGTCCCGAAGGCCGCTGTTCTGCTCCACGGAGCGGGCATAATCGGGCAACTGGTCCACATAGGCCTGTGCAAGCGAGCGCGCGGCGTCCGCGGATCGCCCGGTCGCCTCGATGGCGAGGAGGGGGGAGTCGTGGATCAGTTGTATGGTGATCCGCTTGGCGAGGGCCGCAGGCGACTCGGCAGAATGCAGTTCCTCCGCCACATGGCGCGCAAGCTCGTCACTCTTGGCTAGCTGCCAGTACAGCTGAGTGCGATCCTTCGCGTATTCGTCTCCCGCGACCGCGTCTGATCCACTGCCACTGACCGGCGGCGCCACGTAAAGCATGGCTTCCGCCGAATACGTCGGAGGAACCGCGAAGGTCAAAAGGCATCCGATCGTCGCCCCGCACCCGGCGGCCAGAACCACGAGACGCGACCTCTTACGCAAAAATCTGCGGATCGCCCGGAGCACGTCAACGATGTCAGTCGTCACAACCCCTCCATGCCTAACTGTGTTCGCTTACCAGACGCACGAACAGGGGATAGATGTGCTGCGCCATTAGCTGGTTGCCCAAATCCGTCGGATGCACGCCGTCGGATCCGATGAGTCCGGGCGTTCCGTCGTCGAACCAGTTTTCTTGGAGAGGATCGACGAAGTGCGCACGCGCTTCCCCGGCCGCGGCACGAACCGCGTCCCGGGTTTCGAGGATCTCGTCGCTTGGCTTGGTACCGCCCCACGTTGGGCCGATCACCAGGAGCTGTGCCTGGGGCGCCAGTTTGTGGACCGACCGGTACGCCTCTTCGGCCGCCGCCTCAACTCGATCCGGCGGCGCGATGACATCGGACCTGCTTCCCGATATCACCACCATCCGCGTATCCCGCGAAACTAGCCGCCTCACCTCCTCGCCATACGTCGGACTGTGGCCGCGCAGCACATATCCCGAATCCTCACCTTCGTTGTCCACAGCGATGCGCAAGGGGGTGACCTTCCGTACCTGAGCGGCAAGGATCGAGATCCAATTCCTGGCACCGGCGCCGCCCTCTTCGGACCCCTGCGAAAAGTCACCGATGAATACCGCAAGTGGCGCATCGCTTTTCCCGGGCTTCTGCCAGGTCGTCGCAATCGCAACCTTCGGCTCGACGGTCTGCGCCGACACCGCTGTTCTGGTCATCTCGTTCATCACCTCGTGCACCAAGAAGCCGGTGACTACAGCCAGGACCACGATCGTGACGCTGATCGGCTTGATCTTCATCGGATGACAATTTCCTGCGCCGCGGCAACGGCCGATTGCGGGAACGTGAGAGAAGGCGCGGCGACGGCGAGTAGATTACGGTGTACCCAAAATACCCCGGCCGCTGCACTGACGGCGCTGGAAAATGCCAGGGCACAAGCGATTGCGATGGCGTTGCCAAATATCAGGCCGGCGATGAGACAGACGGTCACTTCCAACCCGACGTGCAGTGTGTTCAACCCGAAAACCGTCTTACTCGCGCCCTGCGATTGGAAAACGGTCAGCGCACCCAGGTACCAGCACATCGCCGCGCTGGCAGCACCGACATAGGGCAGCACCGAAGAGGTTTCGCGCCAGCTCGCGCCGAGCAGCGCCGACCCCAGTCCCGCCGTAAGAACCATCAGACATCCGGTCGCAACCAGAGTCAGCACCGAGGTCGCCAGCGATGCCCTGCTCAGTAGGCGCCATTGATCTACACGCGAACTACCGGTGCGCAGCGCGTGTGGGACAAATACCGCGGGCATCGCCGACAACAGCATCGCAATCGGGCCGAACAGCGTAAACGCTCCCCGAAGTCCCGCTGCGGCAACACTTCCGGCAGTGATCACCGCCACAAGAGTCACCAGTGTAATACCGATCAGGCTGATGGAGTACACACTTCCGTAATGGACCCGCGCCGGCCAGGAGGCCCGCCACCAGCCGATGATTCCGGAATGGTGGGGCGCAACTCGCAACCGGAACGCCAAAATTGCGGCGGCGATCAGACCGCCCAAGCCCCACAGACAGATCGACAATTCAGCCGATGCGCGAACGCCCAAGAGGTTGGCGCCGAAGATGACCAGCATTGACCCGGTCCACAGCGTGTCGGCGAGCACAGCCAGGCCCGGCCTGCTCAGGCCGATCGCGGTCATCCGCAAGACATCCTGCGCCAGGACCGCGGGCAAACCGATCGCGAAGGCGAGCCCGATCCACGGATGCTGGAAGGCCGCGCCCACGACAAGAAGCAGCACGCCGCCCACCACACCGCTGCACAACGACCAGGTGGCGGCAAAGCTTGCCTCTGCCAC
>JAQTVU010000082.1 GCA_028706695.1 Mycobacterium sp. | reverse complement strand
CACCGCCCAACCCGACGCCACGCGGCCCAGGGCACTGACACGCGTCCGCACTCAACACGGCCAGCCTTCAAACCAAGATCAACACCGATTCCCCCGCTACGCCACTTACTCGCGGAATCGGGTCTGAGTCTGGGCGCCCGCCGCGAGCTTCACCACCCGGCTGTTGCCCCGGTCGGCCACATACACGCTGCCCTGCGCGTCCACCACGACTCCCTCGGGGTAGTTGAGCCCGGCGAAGGGCAGCACCGTCTGCCTGTTGGACCCGGCGGCCAGCGCCACCACCCGGTTGTTGAAATCGGTGACATACACGGTGCCCGCGCCGTCCACCGCCAATGCCTGCGGCTGGTAGAGGCCGTTGAACGGCAGCACGGTGGAGGTGTTGGAGCCGGGCGCCAACTTCACCACCCGGCCATACATGCCTTCGCTGGTCACATACACGTTGCCGTCGTTGTCCAGCGCTACCCCGCTCGGGGAGAGCCGGAAGTCGATGCCTTTGAAGGGCAGCACGGTGAGCCCGCTCGCCTGTTTGGACGACGGGTGGGACAGGAGGTAGCCGGTCGCGGCGACGGCGGTGGCGAGGACTAGTGCGGCGGCACCGCCCTTCTCGGGCGTCCGTTGGTTGGGGCCACGCTGGCCACACCGGGCCATGGGCGGTCGAATTCCCGGAAGCCGCGCCACCTGGACGAAGAACTCGTCGATCCGGCGGACCGCCTTCGTGAACACGTCGAGGTGCGCCGGCTGGTGACATACCGGGTGACATCGGCGTCGGGGTGCAGGTCGTAGCTGCGGCAGGCCGCGGCGCGTCGGGGCTTTCCCAAACACCGGCCGCGCCGACGCCGGGTCAGCGCAGCAACGCCCGCGACATCACCACGCGCTGAATCTGGTTGGTGCCCTCGTAGATCTGCGTGATCTTGGCGTCGCGCATCATCCGCTCGACCGGGAAGTCCTGCGTGTAGCCGTAACCGCCGAAGAGCTGCACCGCGTCGGTGGTGACCTCCATGGCGACGTCGGAAGCGAAGCACTTGGCGGCCGCCGAGATGAAGCCCAGGTTGCCCTCGCCGCGTTCCGCCCGGGCGGCCGCCTGGTAGACCATCAGCCGGGCGGCCTCTACCTTCATCGCCATGTCGGCGAGCATGAATTGCACGCCTTGGTTGTCGCTGATCGGGCGGCCGAACTGCTTGCGCTCCTTGGTGTAGGCGATGGCGGCGTCCACCGCGCCCTGCGCGATGCCGACCGCCTGGGCGCCGATCGTTGGCCGCGTGTGATCCAGGGTGGTCAGCGCGGTCTTGAACCCGGTGCCGGGCTCACCGACGATCCGGTCACCCGGGATGCGGCAGTTCTCGAAGTACAGCTCGGTGGTCGGCGAACCCTTGATGCCCAGCTTGCGTTCCTTGGGCCCGACGGTGAAGCCCTCGTCGTCGGCGTGCACCATGAACGACGAGATGCCGCCGGAGCCCTGCTCCGGATCGGTCACCGCCATCACGGTGTACCACGTTGCCTTGCCGCCGTTGGTGATCCAGCACTTGGCGCCGTTGAGGATCCAGTCGTCCCCGTCGGCCCTGGCGCGGGTCCGCATCGCCGCCGCGTCGCTGCCGGCCTCCCGCTCGCTCAGCGCATATGACGCCATCGCCGAACCGTCGGCGATCGACGGCAGCACCTGCTTCTTCAGGTCGTCGGAGCCGCGCAGGATCAGCCCCATGGTGCCCAGCTTGTTCACCGCCGGAATCAGCGACGCCGACGCGTCGACGCGGGCGACCTCCTCGATGACGATGCAGGCGGCCACCGAATCCGCGCCCTGCCCGCCGTACTCTTCGGGCACGTGCACCGCGTTGAACCCCGACGCGTTGAGCGCGTCCAGGGCCTCCTGCGGGAACCGCGAATTCTGGTCCACGTCGGCGGCGTGCGGAGCGATCTCCTTTTCCGCCAGCGCCCGGATCGCGGCCCGCAACTCCCGGTGCTCTTCGGGCAATTGGAACAGATCGAACGACGGATCTCCGGCCCAGCCAGCCATCTTTGCACCTCCTAGCGCGCTACTCGCCGGTAACGTTACCCCGACTCCGCTGGGTTTCATGAAGCTGCTGGACGGCGGCGTCCTTGGCGTGCACGGAGCCGGCGAGGCGGTCCTGGACGTCGGCGACCCGGGCCCGCAACCGCGGGTCGGACGACCCGAGGATGCGCACCGCCAGCAACCCGGCGTTGCGGGCGCCGCCGATGGAGACCGTGGCCACCGGCACCCCGGCCGGCATCTGCACGATCGACAGCAGGGAGTCGAGGCCGTCCAGCCGGGCCAGCGGCACCGGCACCCCGATCACCGGCAGCGGCGTGACGGCGGCGACCATTCCCGGCAGGTGAGCGGCGCCGCCCGCGCCGGCGACGATGACCTCGATGCCGCGGTCGGCCGCGGCCCGCGCATAGTCGAACATCACGGCGGGGGTGCGGTGCGCCGACACCACCCGAGCCTCGGTGGGAATGTCGAACTCGGCCAGCGCCGCGGCCGCGTCGGCCATCACCGACCAGTCGCTGTCGCTGCCCATGATGACCCCGACGCGGGGCTGTCTGGTCATGTGTGCGGCTCCCCCCGATGCGGGTCCCATTCGTCCGTCCACTGCGCATGCGACAACCAGTGTGCCGCCAGCTCCGCGCGCGCCCGCAGCCCGGCCACCGCCGCCATGTCGGTGCCCACAGTGTTGGTGCCCGCCATGTCGGTGCCCACAATGTTGAGGTGTCCGACCTTGCGGCCGGGACGCTCGGCTTTGCCGTAGAGGTGCACCCGCACCTCGGGCATCCGGGCGAACAGATGGTGCAGCCGCTCGTCGACGGTCATCGCGGGCCGCTGCGCGGCGCCCAGCACGTTGGCCATCACCGTCACCGGCGCGACCGCGTCGGTGGCGCCGAGCGGGTAGTCCAGCACCGCGCGCAGGTGCTGCTCGAACTGGCTGGTGCGCGACCCGTCCATGGTCCAGTGCCCGGAGTTGTGCGGTCGCATGGCCAGCTCGTTGACCAGCAGCGCGCCGTCGGTGGTCTCGAACAGTTCCACCGCGAGCACACCCACCACGCCCAGCTCGGCGGCCACCCGCAGCGCCAGCCGCTGCGCGGCGCCGGCCAGCTCGTCGGACAGCTGCGGCGCCGGCGCGATCACCACCACGCAGATCCCGTCCCGCTGCACCGTCTCGACCACCGGCCACGCCGCGCCCTGGCCGAACGGGGAGCGCGCCACCAGCGCCGAGAGCTCGCGGCGCAGCGCAACCCGCTCCTCGACCAGCACCGGCACCCCGTCGGATAGGGCACCGAGGGCGATTTCACGGGCGTGCGCGAGGTCACGCGTCATCCACACGCCCCGCCCGTCGTATCCGCCGCGGACCGCTTTGACCACCATCGGACCGCCGTTGCGCCGGGCGAACGCGTCCAGGTCGTCGATGCTTTCCACGAGCGCGTAGCGCGGCACGGGTGCCCCGAGCTCCTCCAGCCGCCGCCGCATGACGAGCTTGTCCTGCGCGTGCACCAGCGCCTGCGGCGGGGGCGCGACGTTGACGCCCTCGGCGACCAGCTTCTCCAGCAGATCGGTGGGCACGTGTTCGTGGTCGAACGTCAGCGCGTCGGCCCCGGCGGCCAGGCGGCGCAGGTCTGCCAGGTCGAGGTGCGAGCCGATCACGACGTCCGGGGTGACCTGCGCGGCCGATTCCCCGGGGGCGGTGGCCAGCACCCGCAGCGTCTGGCCCAGCGCGATCGCGGCCTGGTGTGTCATGCGGGCGAGTTGGCCACCGCCGACCATCGCGACGCGGGGGGCGGTCTGCGCGGTTCGGGTAGTCGGCACGGCCATCATGGTGTCACGGCGCCGCGGCGAGCGGTGACCGCCGTGAGACCCAATCGTTATGTACCATTTTGCGTCGTTTTTGCGTCCATCCGTACACTGACCTGTTGTGCCCTTCGCCGAAGCCACGATTGCGCGTATGCCCGCAGTTTTTCAGCCCTGTGCGCAGCGCCATCACGAGCTGATCAAATTCGCGATCGTCGGCGGCACCACCTTCGTCATCGACTCGGCGATTTTCTACACGCTGAAGCTGACGATTCTCGACAGCAAGCCGGTGACCGCCAAGGTGATCGCGGGCATCGTCGCCGTCATCGCCTCCTACGTGCTCAACCGCGAGTGGAGCTTTCGCGGCCGCGGCGGCCGTGAACGCCACCACGAGGCGTTGCTGTTCTTCGCCTTCAGCGGTGTGGGGGTATTGCTGAGCATGGCGCCGCTGTGGTTTTCCAGCTACGTCCTGCAGTTGCGGGAGCCGATGGTGTCCCTGACGGTGGAGAACATCGCGGATTTCGTCTCGGCCTACATCGTCGGCAACCTGCTGCAGATGGCGTTCCGTTTCTGGGCGTTCCGCCGTTGGGTGTTTCCCGACGAGTTCGCCCGCAATCCCGACAAGGCGCTGGAGTCGGCCCTCACGGCCGGCGGCATCGCCGAAGTCTTGGAAGACACCATCGAGGGCGGCAATGTCACGTTGCTGCGCTCCTGGCGCAGCAAAGCCGGCCGTTCGGCTCAGGACGGCGATTCCTCCGGGCCCGGGGTGTCCGGGCCTAGGGTGTCGAAAACCTCGTGATACAGCAGCGCGTGCACATCGCGCAGGCGCGGAAGGTCATAGAACTCCAGCGGGTCTTGTGACGCCGATTCGACGATCAGCGTCCCGCTGCGGAAAATTCGCTCGACCAGCCGGTCATGAAACTCCACGCTGTTGATGCGCGCCAACGCGATGTCCACACCGCTGCGGGTCAGCAGCCCGTGCCGAAACATCACGCGCCGGTTGGTGACCACGAAGTGGGTGGTGAGCCAGCCCAGGAACGGCCAGATGGTGAGCCAGCCGACCACCACCAGCCAGATGCCCCAGATGACGCCGTAGACGACGTTTTTGGCCACCTGCTGCCAGTGCGTCGAGTTGAGGTACCCCGACCCGAAGGACGCCACCGCGGTCGCCAGGATGAACACCGTCACCGGCCGGATCAACCGCTTCCAATGCGGATGGCGGTGCAACACCACCTGCTCGCCGACGGCCAGCGCGTTGTCGGGGTAGCCCATCCCCGCGACATTAGCTGTCGGCAGCCGTCCGCAGCCGTCCGCAGCCGTCCGCAGCTGTCCGTAGCTGTCCGCAGCCGTCGGCAGCCGTCGGCACGCCTGGAGCTATCGCAGATGCACCACGTCGGCGGCCGACACCACGACGGTTTCCGCGCCGGTTTCCAGGCACAGCCTGCCCTGGTCGTCGACGCCGCTCGCGGTGCCGACGATTTGCCGGCCGCCGGGCAGCTCGACCCGCACGCGGGCGCCGATCGTCAGGCTGCGTGCCCGGTAGTCGGCGGCCAGCGACCAGTCGGCCCCGCGGGCGGCCCGCCACCCGACGATCCGCCCGCCCAGCTCGCGCAGCAGCGCACGCACCAGTTCTGCGCGGTCGGATATGGCCACGCCGAGGTCGAGCAGCGAGGTCGCATTGGGGCCGTCGACCTCTTCCGGGGCCTGGGTGACGTTGAGCCCTAGGCCGATCACCACGACGGGCCGCGCCACCTCGGCGAGGACGCCGGCCAGTTTGCGGCCATCGGCCATGACGTCGTTGGGCCACTTCAGGTGCGCCTGGATCCCCGTCACGGCCGCCACCGCGTCCACCACCGCCACACCGGTGGCCAGCGACAGCCAGCCCCACCCCACCGCGGGGACGTCGACGACGCTGACACCGAACGACATCGTCAGCTGGGCCCGCGGACTGGCCGACCAGCCACGGCCGTGACGTCCGCGGCCGGCGGTCTGGTGCTCGGCGATGAGCACCGCTCCGGCCACGTCTTCCCCGGCCGCCGCCCGCGCCAGCAGGTCGGCGTTGGTGGAGCCGGTCTGCTCGACGACGTCGAGACGGCGCCAGCCCAGCCCGGCACCGACCAGCTCGGCCCGCAACGCGGCCCCGTCCAACGGTGTCCTGAGCCGCTCGCGGTCGCCCACCCGGCCCAGCCTAAACACCGGCGCGGGCGGTGCCGATACCATCGACTGCCATGACAAGCGTTACCGACCGCTCGGCCCATTCCGCGGAGCCCGCAAGCGAGCACACCATCGACATCCACACCACCACGGGCAAACTGGCCGAGCTGCACAAGCGCCGGGAGCAGTCGCTGCACCCGGTCGGCGCGGGCGCCGTCGAGAAGGTGCACGCCAAGGGCAAGCTGACCGCCCGCGAGCGCATCCTTGCGCTGCTGGACGAGGACTCCTTCGTCGAGTTCGACGCGCTGGCCCGGCACCGCAGCAAGAACTTCGGGCTGGAGAACAACCGCCCGCTCGGCGACGGCGTGGTGACCGGCTACGGCACCGTCGACGGCCGTGACGTGTGCATCTTCAGCCAAGACGCCACGGTGTTCGGCGGCAGCCTGGGCGAGGTGTACGGCGAGAAGATCGTCAAGGTTCAGGAGCTGGCGATCAAGACCGGCCGTCCGCTCATCGGCATCAACGACGGTGCGGGCGCGCGCATCCAGGAGGGCGTCGTCTCGCTGGGCCTCTACAGCCGCATCTTCCGCAACAACATCCTGGCTTCCGGCGTCATCCCGCAGATCTCGCTGATCATGGGCGCGGCGGCGGGCGGACACGTCTACTCCCCCGCCCTGACCGACTTCGTGGTGATGGTCGACCAGACCAGCCAGATGTTCATCACCGGGCCCGACGTCATCAAGACCGTCACCGGCGAGGACGTCACGATGGAAGAGCTCGGCGGCGCCCACACCCACATGGTCAAGTCCGGTACCGCCCACTACGTCGCCTCCGGCGAGCAGGACGCCTTCGACTGGGTGCGGGACCTGCTGAGCTACCTGCCGCCCAACAACGCCACCGACCCGCCCCGCTACGCCCAGCCGGTGCCCGAGGGCGCCATCGAGGAGAACCTCACCGCCGAGGACCTCGAGCTGGACACGCTCATCCCGGACTCGCCCAACCAGCCCTACGACATGCACGAGGCGATCACCCGCATTCTCGACGACGACGAGTTCCTGGAGATCCAGAACGGATATGCCCAAAACGTCGTGGTCGGCTTCGGCCGCATCGACGGCCGGCCGGTCGGGATCGTGGCCAACCAGCCCACGCACTTCGCCGGCTGCCTGGACATCGACGCCGCGGAGAAAGCGGCCCGCTTCGTGCGGACCTGCGACTGCTTCAACGTCCCGATCGTGATGCTGGTCGACGTTCCCGGCTTCCTGCCGGGCACCGGCCAGGAGTACAACGGCATCATCCGCCGCGGCGCCAAGCTGCTGTATGCCTACGGCGAGGCGACCGTCCCCAAGATCACCGTCATCACCCGCAAGGCCTACGGCGGCGCCTACTGCGTCATGGGCTCCAAGGACATGGGCTGCGACGTCAACATCGCCTGGCCGACCGCCCAGATCGCGGTGATGGGCGCCTCCGGTGCGGTCGGATTCGTCTACCGCAAGCAGCTGAAGGAGGCGGCCGAGGCCGGCCGCGATGTCGATGCGCTGCGCCTGCAGCTGCAGCAGGAGTACGAGGACACCCTCGTCAACCCCTACATCGCCGCCGAGCGGGGTTACGTCGACGCGGTCATCCCGCCGTCGCACACCCGCGGCTACATCGGCGCGGCGCTGCGGCTGCTGGAACGCAAGGTCTCCCACCTGCCCCCGAAGAAGCACGGAAACATCCCGCTGTGACGAATGCCGATGCCGCCCGGCCGCCGGAGCCGCACATCCGGATCCTCAAGGGCACCCCGACCGCCCGCGAGCTCGCCGCGCTGGTCGCCGCGCTGGCCGGCGCCGGCGGTGCGCCCGTGCCGGCGCCAGCCGAGCGCACCCGCTGGGGGCTTCCGGTGGACCGGTTGCGGTTCAGCATGTCCAACTACCAACGGCTCACCATGCAGCAACTGACCCACCTGCGGCGCCTGCAGCGATGACCCGATTGGTGCTGGGGTCGGCCTCCGCGGGCCGGCTCAAAGTGCTG
>JAQTVU010000081.1 GCA_028706695.1 Mycobacterium sp. | reverse complement strand
AACCGGACCCGCTGCGCGCGCACCTGCCGGCGTCCAGCTACGGGGCGGAGTGGTACGGCAACGCCCAAGACATCTGCCGCCTCCATGCGGCGTTGCAGGTGGACGCGGTCGGCCCGGCCGCACCCGTCCGGCGGATCCTGGCCGCGGTGTCGGGCATCCAGCTGGACCGCAACCTCTGGCCATACATCGGCGCGAAGGCCGGCGGCCTGCCGGGCGACCTGACGTTCAGCTGGTACGCCGTGGACAGGACGCGCCAGCCGTGGGTGGTCAGCTTCCAACTGAACTGGCCGCGCGACCACGGGCCGACCGCGACGGGTTGGATGCTGCAGATCGCCAAGCAGCTCTTCGCGTTGATCGCACCGCGATAGCGCCGGGCCACCCGGCGGGATGCTATGCGGGGCCGCCGCCGCGCAGCCGGCTGGCCGTCGACTTCGCCGCCGCGTCGGTTCACACGGCATCGATGCCGGTGGTGTCGAGCCCATGGCCGCGAGCCGCATGGGACGATCGCGTTGGCCGCAGGCTGCGCGCGGCTCACTCCTTGCGCTTCGCCACCGCCCGAAATGCCGTTGATCGTGACGATCAGCAGGGGGCGCCCGACCCCACGGCGAAACGGGCGGTGCTCCCCGTCAGAGAGCAACCGCCCGTTTGCTGCGAATCGGCTAGTGCCCGTCCGGCCTGCTGTGCGCTCCGGCCTTGGCCAGGTCGGGCTCGGCCGGCGGCTTGCGGGTTCCGGTGAACGTGAGCACCGCATCCTCGCCCGTGCCCTCGCCGTCCCAGTTGTCGACGTCGACCGTGACGACGTGTCCGGGACCGATCTCCTCGAAGAGGATCTTCTCCGACAGCTGGTCCTCGATCTCACGCTGGATGGTGCGCCGTAGCGGGCGGGCACCCAGCACCGGGTCGAAGCCCCGCTTGGCCAGCAACGCCTTGGCCTTGTCGGTCAACTCCAGAGCCATGTCCTTGGCCTTGAGCTGGCCCGCGACTCGGCCGATCATGAGATCGACCATCCGGATGATCTCCTCGCGGGTCAGCTGGTGGAAGACGATGATGTCGTCGATGCGGTTGAGGAACTCCGGGCGGAAGTGCTTTTTGAGCTCGTCGTTGACCTTCTGCTTCATCCGCTCGTAGTTGTTCTCTCCGCCGCCCTGGGTGAAGCCCAGCCCGACCGGCTTGGAGATATCCGACGTACCGAGGTTCGAGGTGAAGATCAGCACGGTGTTCTTGAAGTCCACCGTGCGGCCCTGACCGTCGGTGAGCCGACCGTCCTCCAGCACCTGCAACTGGCTGTTGTAGATCTCCTGGTGTGCCTTCTCGATCTCGTCGAACAGCACCACCGAGAACGGCTTGCGCCGCACCTTCTCGGTGAGCTGGCCGCCCTCCTCGTAGCCGACGTATCCCGGCGGGGCACCGAACAGCCTCGACGCGGTGAACCGGTCGTGGAACTCGCCCATGTCGATCTGGATGAGCGCGTCGTCGTCGCCGAACAGGAAGTTGGCCAGCGCCTTGGACAGCTCGGTTTTACCGACACCGGACGGGCCGGCGAAGATGAACGAACCCGACGGGCGCTTGGGGTCCTTCAACCCGGCGCGGGTGCGGCGGATCGCCTTGGAGACGGCCCTGACCGCGTCCTCCTGGCCGATGATCCGCTTGTGCAGCTCGTCTTCCATGCGCAGCAGCCGGGTGGTCTCGGCCTCGGTCAGCTTGAACACCGGGATGCCGGTCCAGTTGCCCAGCACCTCGGCGATCTGCTCGTCGTCCACCTCGGCGACCACGTCGAGGTCTCCGGAGCGCCATTGCTTCTCGCGCTCGGCGCGCTGGGCCACCAGCTGCTTTTCCCGATCCCGGAGGCTGGCCGCCTTCTCGAAGTCCTGGGCGTCGATCGCCGACTCCTTCTCTCGGCGCGCGTCGGCGATCTTCTCGTCGAACTCGCGCAGGTCTGGCGGCGCGGTCATCCGGCGGATCCGCATCCGGGCGCCCGCCTCGTCGATCAGGTCGATCGCCTTGTCGGGCAGGAACCGGTCGTTGATGTAGCGGTCGGCCAGGGTGGCGGCGGCCACCACCGCCGAATCGGTGATCGAGACCCGGTGGTGGGCCTCGTAACGGTCGCGCAGACCCTTGAGGATCTCGATGGTGTGCTCCACCGTGGGCTCACCGACCTGCACCGGCTGGAAGCGACGCTCCAGGGCGGCGTCCTTCTCGATGTACTTGCGGTACTCGTCGAGGGTGGTGGCACCGATCGTCTGCAGTTCGCCGCGGGCCAGCTTGGGCTTGAGGATCGACGCGGCGTCGATCGCGCCCTCGGCGGCGCCCGCCCCGACGAGCGTGTGCAACTCGTCGATGAACAGGATGATGTCGCCGCGGGTGTTGATCTCCTTGAGCACCTTCTTCAGGCGTTCCTCGAAGTCACCACGGTAGCGCGAGCCGGCCACCAGCGAGCCCAGGTCCAGGGTGTAGAGCTGCTTGTCCTTCAGCGTCTCCGGAACCTGGCCGTGCACGATGGCCTGCGCCAGCCCCTCGACGACGGCGGTCTTGCCGACGCCGGGCTCCCCGATCAGCACCGGGTTGTTCTTGGTGCGCCGGCTCAGCACCTGCATGACCCGCTCGATTTCCTTCTCGCGGCCGATGACCGGGTCCAGCTTGCCTTCCATCGCGGCCGCGGTCAGGTTGCGGCCGAACTGGTCGAGCACCAGCGACGTAGACGGAGAGCCGGACTCCCCGCCCCGGCCACCGGTCCCGGCTTCGGCCGTCTCCTTGCCCTGGTAGCCGCTCAGCAACTGGATCACCTGCTGGCGCACCCGAGTGAGCTCGGCGCCCAGCTTCACCAGCACCTGGGCGGCGACGCCCTCACCCTCACGGATCAGCCCCAGCAGGATGTGCTCGGTGCCGATGTAGTTGTGGCCCAGCTGCAGCGCCTCGCGCAGGCTCAGCTCGAGAACCTTCTTGGCACGCGGGGTGAACGGGATGTGGCCCGACGGTGCCTGCTGGCCCTGGCCGATGATCTCCTCGACCTGGCTGCGGACGCCCTCGAGTGAGATCCCCAGCGACTCCAGCGACTTCGCCGCGACACCCTCGCCCTCGTGAATCAGGCCCAACAGGATGTGTTCGGTGCCGATGTAGTTGTGGTTGAGCATCCGGGCCTCTTCTTGCGCCAGGACGACGACCCTGCGGGCACGGTCGGTAAATCTTTCAAACATGGGTGCTTACCTGCTCTCCCTCACCATCGGTACAACGCCACTACCGGTCCGGCCGCCGGAATCGCGTACCTGCCGTCCACTGTAATGGTCGGCCCGCCCGGATTCCTAACCTTGCGGTCCCCGCCTGTTCTCCGATTCGCAGTACCGCGACGCCTCCGAGCGTCCAAACCACCGCGAAACCGGCATCAGGTCCCCGACTACCGGGCCATAACCGAAGAAACGAGGCGGGCCGCCAATTCGTTTCCTGCCGCGCCGACGATCATTTCGCCGCAAGCGAAAAGCGCCGGCGCCCGGGCCCGGGCGCCGGTTTACTCAGCTCGCCGCGTGGAATGCGTCGATGACCTCGGCGGGGATGCGGCCACGGGTGGATACGTTGTACCCGTTGCGACGGGCCCATTCCCGGATTGCGGCGCTCTGCTCGCGGTCGATCGCGCCGCGGCCACGCCCGGGGTTGGTGCGCCCGCGCCGCCGACCGCCGACACGACGGCCCGCAGCGACCCACTGTTTCAGGTCGTTGCGGAGTTTCGCGGCATTCTTAGACGAAAGGTCAATCTCATACGTCACTCCGTCGAGGCCGAATTCCACCGTTTCGTCGGCCGCGCCCGCACCGTCAAAATCATCGACCAAGGTGACGGTGACTTTTTTCGCCATTAGCTTACCCTCGCGTTTCTTCCTGAGCCGTTGCTGAGCAGTTTGGAGGGACCTCCCCGGTCACCAATCTGCCATAACAACGCCGCATACTCAATCTAGCCGCGCGGCGTACGGTTCAGCTTTCAGCTCGAGTGCGGCCGAACAATCGGGAACAAAACTGTCTCTCGAATTGACAGCCCGGTCAATGACATCAACAACCGGTCGATACCCATTCCGGTACCGGTACACGGCGGCATCCCGTACTCGAGGGCGGCCAGAAAATCTTCGTCGAGCACCATGGCCTCGTCGTCGCCGGCGGCCGCGGCACGGGCCTGCTCGGCAAAGCGCTGCCGCTGCACCACCGGATCATTCAATTCGGAATAGCCGGTCGCCAGCTCGACTCCGTGCAGGTAGAGGTCCCACTTCTCCGTCACACCCGCGATACTGCGGTGCTGACGGGTCAAAGGCGTTGTCTCCACAGGGAAGTCCTTGACGAAGGTAGGTGCGGTCAACGCGTCGCCCACGGTGTGTTCCCATAGTTCTTCCACTATCTTGCCGTGGCCGTAGCCACGGTCGTCGGGAATCTCGACACCGAGCCGGCGCGCGATGCCACGAAGCCGCTGCGCCGTCGTATCGGGGGTGATCTCTTCACCGAGCGCCGCAGACAGCGACGGATACATTTGTATCGACGCCCATTCCCCGCCTAAGTCGTAGACACTGCCGTCGGGCATCGGCAGTTGTCTGGTGCCGATCGCCTCGTCGGCCACCTCTTGAATAACCTCGCGGGTGGTGACCGCCGAATCGTCATAGGTTCCATAGGTCTGGTAGGTCTCCAACATGGAGAATTCCGGAGAATGCGTCGAATCGGCGCCTTCGTTGCGGAACACCCGATTAAGTTCGAAGACCTTGTCGAAACCGCCGACCACGCAGCGCTTGAGGAACAGTTCCGGCGCGATCCGCAGATACAGATCGATGTCGAGAGCATTGGAATGCGTGATGAACGGCCGGGCCGCCGCGCCCCCCGCCACGGTCTGCAACATGGGAGTTTCGACCTCCAGAAACCCGCGACGCTCCAGCGCATTCCGTATCGCGCGGACCACCGCGATTCGCTGACGGGCCACCGACCGGGCCTGGGGCCGCACAATCAGGTCGACGTAGCGCTGCCGCACCCGCGACTCTTCGCTCATCTCCTTGTGCGCGACGGGCAGCGGCCGCAACGACTTGGCCGCCATCTGCCAGCACTCGGCAAGGACGGACAGCTCGCCGCGCCGCGAGCTGATCACGTTGCCGTGCACGTAGACGATGTCGCCGAGATCGACGTCGGCCTTCCAGGCATCGAGCGCGTCGCGCCCGACCTTGTCCAGGCTGATCATCACCTGCAGGGTGGTGCCGTCGCCGTCCTGCAACGTGGCAAAGCACAGCTTGCCGGAATTGCGGGCGAATATCACCCGGCCCGCGACCCCGACGACGTCCTCGGTCGTGGTGTCGACCGGCAGGTCGGGATGGGCGGCGCGAACCTCGGCCAGGGTGTGGGTGCGTCCGACGGCGACCGGGTAGGGCTCCCGACCGTCCGCGACCAGGCGAGCACGCTTGTCCCGGCGGATCCGGAACTGCTCGGGAAGGTCTGTCGCTGCATCCTCATTGGCGGCACTCACGACGTGCCAGCTTAAAGGACCGGGCTTTGCGCGTGCGTCGACGCCATGTCAGCGGGCCGTCTTGAGGCGGCCGCGCTGGGCGTCCCGGTTGCGCTCGAAGACCAGCCGCAGGCCGTGCAGAGTCAGGTGCCGGTCGTAGTCGTTGACGGTGCGCAGCTCGGGCAGCAGCAGCGGTGCGGTGTGGCCGGTGGCCACGATCGCGACGTCATCGGCGCAAAAGCCGTCCACGTCCTCGCGGATGCGGGTGACCAGGCCGTCGACCAGTCCGGCGAAGCCGAACACCGCGCCGGCCTGCATGCATTCGACGGTGTTCTTGCCGACCACCGAACGGGGCCGGGACAGCTCCACCCGGCGCAGCGCGGCGGAGCGGGCGGCGGCGGCGTCGGAGGCCACCTGCACCCCCGGCGCGATGGCGCCGCCGAGGAACTCCCCCTTGGCCGAGACCACGTCCACACAGATCGAGGATCCGAAGTCGACGACGATGGCCGCGGTGCCGAACTTGTGAAACGCCGCAACACAATTGACGATCCGATCGGCGCCGACTTCCTTGGGGTTGTCGACCAGCAGCGGAATCCCGGTGCGCACCCCCGGTTCGACCAGCACGTGCGGCACCGATGGCCAGTACTGGTCGAGCATGATCCGCACTTCGTGCAGCACCGACGGCACGGTGGACAGCGCGGCCGCGCCGGTCAGCCGCTCGGAGTCATCACCGATCAAACCGTCGATCGTCAGCGCCAATTCGTCCGCGGTGACCTCCGATTCGGTACGAATGCGCCACTGCTGCACAACCTTCGCGTGCTCTTTGGCGTCGGAGAGCAGCCCGACGACGGTGTGGGTGTTGCGGACGTCGATGGCCAGCAGCACCGCTACCGCACACCGATCCGCGGGTTCAGCAGCCCGCCCGCCCCCGACACGTCCGAGTCGGGCGCGAACGCGGGGTCATGACCGAGGTCGACGGGTTTGTTGTCGGCGTCGACGAACACGATCCGCGGCCGGTGGGCGCGCGCCTCCGCCTCCTGCATGGTTCCGTACGCGATGACGATCACCAGATCGCCGGGGCGCACCAGATGCGCCGCGGCGCCGTTGATTCCGATCACGCCCGAGCCTCGCTCACCGGTGATCGCGTAGGTGACCAGGCGGGCCCCGTTGTCGATGTCCACGATGGTCACCTGTTCGCCCTCGAGCAGGTCCGCGGCGTCCATCAGGTCGGCGTCGATGGTCACCGATCCGACGTAGTGCAGGTCGGCCTGCGTGACGGTGCCGCGATGGATTTTCGACTTCAGCATCGTCCGTAGCATCAATTCCTCCAAGGTGATGGGACGTGTGTGTGCGGCCGGTCGGCGCCGGTGGTTCCCACTTCGATCGAGATGTTGTCCAGCAGGCGGGTGCCGCCGAGCCGGGCGGCCACCAGCAGACGACCGGATCCATTGGTGCGCAACGGGCCCAAGTCCGGGTCCCGCAGCTGCAGGTAGTCGACCTCGAGCGCGGGCACGGATTCGAGCACCTCGCGTGCCGCCTGCAGTGCGGCCGGCGCGCCGGCATGCGCGGCATGCGCGCCGGCGGTCAGTGCCGCCGACAGCGTCACCGCCAGTTCGCGCTGCTCCGGGCTCAGGTAGCGGTTGCGCGACGACATCGCCAGCCCGTCGGGTTCCCGCACGGTCGGCACGCCGACCACGGCGACATCGACGTTGAGGTCGGCGACCATCTGCCGTATCAGCACCAGCTGCTGGTAGTCCTTCTCGCCGAAGAACACCCGGTCCGGACGCACGATCTGCAGCAGCTTCAGCACGGCGGTCAGCACGCCGGCGAAATGAGTCGGGCGTGAACGTCCTTCGAGTTCGGCGGCCAGCGGGCCGGGTTGCACGGTGGTGCGCAGGCCGTCGGGATACATTGCCGTGGCCGCCGGGGCGAACACGGTTTCCACCCCCTCGCCGCGTAGCAGTGCCACGTCCTCGTCGAGGGCCCGGGGGTAGGCGTCGAGGTCCTCCCCGGCGCCGAACTGCAGCGGGTTGACGAAGATCGACACCACGACCACCGACCCGGGCACCCGCTTGGCGGCCCGCACCAGGGCCAGGTGCCCGCCGTGCAGAGCGCCCATGGTGGGCACCAGCATCACCCGGCGCCCGGTGTGACGCAGTGCGCGGCTGACGTCCGCGACCTCGCGCGGCAATCTGTACACATTGGGCTCGCCGGGGTGGAAAACCGGTGGTCGGACGGGCCTCATTGCGCCAGCACCTCGATGACCTCCGCGGGCGCGTGCGCGCGGCGGGCGGTCCGCATCGCGTTCACCCGGTACGCCTCGGCCAGCCCGGGATCGACTTCGGCCAGCGCGGCCAGGTGCGCGGCCACCGCCGCCGCGTCCCCGCGGGCCACCGGGCCGGTGAGCGCGGCCTGACCGCGCTGCAGGGTGTTGTCCAGCGCCGCCCGCGCCAACGGCCCGACGATCCGTTCGGCGATGCCGCCCGGCTGGTCGTCGACGGTTTGCTGCCCCAACAGCTCCTGCCCG
>JAQTVU010000080.1 GCA_028706695.1 Mycobacterium sp. | reverse complement strand
TGTCCGTCCTGGGTGCCGAGGAAGACGCCGTTGTGGTTGTTGGCCCCCATGATCAGGTCGCCAGGTTTGATCTCATCGACCGGGATGTTCTGGCCGATGTCCTGCCCGGGTGGGGGCAGTTTGAAGACGGCCTCGGAGGCGGCTTGGGTCACACTCTTGTTCCCCGCGCCGCCGGTACCGGTGAGGTTATGCGCCAGCGCGGCCAGCTTCGGGTTGTCGAACGTCCACTTGCGGCCGGCGATGTCGGTGGTGGTGTTGGACGCCGGTTGCGCGGCAGGGACTTTCGCGGGCTCTTGGCTTTTGACCTGCTCGGCATGCCCAGGTGTCGCTGCCACCGACGGCTGATCGGCGGAGACAGGGTCCCCCGGCGCCTTTTTGGCGTCATCCGGGCCTTTATCCTTGTCGTGCAACGCTTTTCGTAGTGCGTCCTTCTCATCGTCGTCGAGTGGCTTGGGTCCCCCGGCGCCTAGGCCGGGCACCTGGGGCATGCCGCTGCCTAAGCCCGGGATCTGCGGCATGCCACCACCACCCAAACCGGGGATGCTGGGGAAGCCACCGCCCATCGGGCTACCGCCGCCCAGGCCACGCAGCAGCGACGCCAGATCCTTGTTGGGTTCTTCAGCGGTCGGGGGCGCTGATGGGCTGGCCGGCGGCATGCCGGTGCTCCCGGCGGTCGGCGCGAGAGGCGCTTCCGGTGACGCCGGAGCGGGTTGCGGGTCCGTCTGGGCCGGTTTGACCTCGCCGGCAGTGCTCGCGGCGGCGCGGTTGGGCTTGATCGACAAGGTGTCCGCAGCGCTCGCCAGTGACGCGGCCGTGTGCTCCATGTCGTCGACGGCCTTCTTCATCTCGCTGGTCGCGTCGGACATCGCCCCGGCGTCGACATGGTTGGCGGTGAACGGGATCAACCCCGACGTGGAGTTGTTGATGGCCCGCCGGTTCTGCTGGTTGATCCCACGGAACCCCTGGTAAGCGTCGTTCGCGCTCTTGGCTCCTGCCATCAACTTCTGGCCGATCGCGGGCAGCTGCGAGGACTGGAAATCCGCCAATGCGTCAAGGCCGGGTTTGGTATTGGCCCACGCGGCCGCCACGTACTGCTCGTCGGGCGCAGACTGATACACCGCCGGCAACGACTCGCAGAGCGCGGTGAGCTTGGCGCTCAACGCATTAAAGCGCTGCACGGTGCCAGAGAAGTCGCTGGTGGTCACAACGGCCGGGTTCGAGGTCGGCCACACGTCGTCTGGGTTGTATCCGAACGTGGCGTCGTTGGCGCGGACCATGCCGTGGTCCTTGTCTTCGATCACTGGATCGCGGTTGCCGTCATGGGTTAACGGCAGGAAGTAGGTTCGCGGGGGCGACGGCGCAGCGTCGATCGCCGGCGCCTCACTACCGCCACCGATCGTGGAAGCGATGAAGTTGTTCAACGCCTTCCGCTCGTCGGGGTCGATCATCCACGCGGCCAAGGTAATCGCCGCGCCCAACCCCGGCACAGACAAGGCGCCCAGGCGCAGCAGCGAGAGCCCTGCGACCCTCGCGCCGATCAACGCCCCACGCTTGGCAGCCAAGACTCCGCCTTCACGTGCCGCGGCCCGCAGGCCATCATCAGCGAACGCCCGCGCAATCGTCCGCTTTGCATCTTTGGCCGCTTCCTTGCCTGCGTCGGCGGTCGTTTTCGGCGCCGCCGGCGCCGGCGCCGATTTCGGTGCATCCGTAGCGGGTGATTTCACTGCGTCAACGACTGGCCCCGACTTCGGCGCATCCCCAGCCGGTTCCGGCTTCGGCGCATCCCCAGCCGGTTCCGGCTTCGGCGCATCCCCAGCCGGTTCCGGCTTCGGCGCGTCGGTAGCCGGTGCTGCCGGCGCATCGCCGGGGGTTGGGATCACCTGCGTGTCTTTGACGTCCATCGGGCTGACGGCCGATCCGTCTAGAGAAGTCTGCGGCGTGGCCTGAGCCGCGGGCTCGCCGGGAGCCGCAGCGTCCGGCGCCGGACTGCGTCCCGCCCAGCGCGACAAGGTGTCGTTGACACTCTGCCGTCCGACGAGGTGATGCAGTCCGAACGCGGCGCCGAACGCGCCGGCGGGATCGAGCCCCGCGCGCAAGACGTCGCTGAAGACGTCGGACTGTCCACCGGCGGCCGGTGGGACTGACGTCAAATCGGGAGCGGTCAGCGAGCCCGCTCCGGAATTGTTACCTGGTGTCGGTGATGCTGTCGTCATCGGCTTTCTCTCCCCGGTTACTAGCGGCGTGTCTCGCGACCCACTACCCCGCTGGTGGCGACATCGGTATCGATGTCAGCACCGGTGAAGTCCGGGTCGCGCCTGATGATGGTTTTTTCGCTCTTTCCTTTGCCGGACCTGATGCCGTGTCCACCCATCGGCGCCATCGGTCCCATCGGCGCCATCGGCGCGCCGCCGCCGGCGGCCGGCGCCGCCTCGGGCGAAGAGGGAGTGAGCGCGAACGGGTTCGCGGGTCGGCCTGACACATCAGCCCCGGTGAGCGCGCCGGACAGCGTTGGCATTTGCAGGGGTTGCCCCGGATCCGAGGAAAGGTGGGTCTGGCCCTCGCCGTGCTCCCAACTCGGGTCGGTGAGTGCATCCGATCCGTGGCCGGTCTCTGCAGGATCATCGATCGAGTCCAACAGGCTGGCGAGGTCGGGGTCCGACCCGGGGCTGGCGGCCAGGGGTTGCGGCATGCCGGCGGGCGCCGTGGGTGTAGCCGGCGTGCCCCCCGTGAGGCGCGAGCCAACTTCGCGCAGCGCACCGAGTAACCCATTGATGGGATTGAGGCCGCCCAGCGGCGAGGGTGAGTCGGGCAAATCTGAGGTGGCAGAATCCAGATCGGAGGCCGATTTGGTTTCACCGTTTTCGAACTTTTCCTGTGCTGCTTTCTTGTCCGACAGGAGATCTGACAGGCGGTTTGTCGCGGCGCGGATCTCGTCGGGGTTGCCGCCCGCGGCCGCGACGATGACGGCCTCCTGCGCGGCGTGGATCTGATCGTCGGTAGGCATTTCCTGATCACGCTGTGCCACAAGGGCGTGTCGCTCGGCTTGGGCTTTAGCGACAGCTCGGGCCGCGTCGGCGATCATGTCGAGGTCGCGGCCGTGTTGGCTCAGTGCACCCCGGACGAGGTCCGCGGCCGCTCCCTGGGTGCTGTCGTCGAGGCCAATGCCGGCCAGGGTGTCGCGGATGGCGGCGATGTCATCAGAGATGCGGTCAGCGTCACTGGGCATGAGCGTCCGGCCCGTGTGGGGTGGGCGCCGCGGTGGTGAGTCGGCGCGTGTAGTCGGTGTGCCATTCGTTGAAGGCGTTGATCACGACGGCGTTGATCAGGTCGGCAGCGGTCTTGGGCGGGAGCTGGCAGACAGGGTCGGCGATCTTGAGTTCAGCCAGGCGGCCGCGCCACACCAGTGCCATCACGGTCGGCGCGACAGGATCGTTGGCATAGATTCCCAGGGCCAGGTCGAGTGCTTCGTCTTGGCGGGCGTCGAGTGCTTCCAGGTCAGCGATGCTGGCCCGGATCGCGTCCAGTTCCTCAAACATGAGCGTTCCTCCTAGCCGGTCGCAACCATTCGTTATTGCGTCAAAGCGTAGGTGAGTGTGGTGCGGGTTGTGTCGCACCGCGCCGGAATTGTGCGTCTCGTTTTTCGCCATTCGGCGTCTCGTTTTTTGTTGCGGTACGCATTGGGCGTTTCGTTTGCTGAGATCGTGACTCAGCGACGAAATTAGTGCGGCGCGACGCGCCGAATAATCTTTGCAGGGCGTGAATAGGCGGCATACACTGGCGCGCACCAGGGGCGTCGGGGTCTCGAAGGAACCCCACCCGTCAGATACACAAGATAAGGGGTTCTCACTCATGCCTGCAGGTGTTATCAAGCAGACCCACGAAGACATGTTGCACCTCGCGCAGCAAGGCCAGTCGCACTGCGACGACTTCCTCGCATCGACGCAGCAGCTCGTCACCCACGCCAACGAATTGGCCACCTCAACCATGCAGGGCGCCGCGGGCGCTGCGGTGCTTCAGAAGACCAGCGAGTTGCAGGCCACCTCCGACCGGATGGCGCACACCGCCTCCGAGAAGTACCAGGGTATCGGCCAGTTCGCCCAGGCCGGAATGAACTCGGCACACGAAGCCGCATCACGAATCACCGCCATCGCCGGCGCCTGATCACCCACCGAAAACACCGACTACACAAGGGGAATCAGCATCATGGGAGACATCAACTACAACCTCGCCGGCATCGAGGCCAACATGGCCGCCATTCACGGCATTCACGCCCACAAGCAGGACCTGAGCAACCAGATGGTGGGGCTCTACACGCACTTGGACTCCATCGCGTCGGGTCGAGCCACCGACGCCGGCATGGACTTTTCCGCCCAGGCCAGCCATGCGCGCGCCCAGGAGGCCGAGGTCATCATGGCCCTGCACCAGGGCATTGGCCAGGCCTCGGAGGACCTGCAGGGCGTCGACCACGGGTTCATGGGAGCGATGGGCGTCTAGCGCGTCGCCAACGGTCCCGCAGCACGCGGATCAAGAGAGTCAGCCCCCGGCTTTTGTCGGGGGCTGACTGCGGTTCACGGGCCCTCGCGCCCAGGGGCCCGCCGGGGCCACGCCCGCCGCGGGGTCGCCAGCACACTAGGGCGCCGTCTCGGCATGATCGGCAGGCCGGCACAAATTTCTGGCTCCACAAATGTGTCGCACATACAGCGGCGCGCGGGCCCGCTGCTAGCCTTCAAGGCGGCTTTATGAATTGACTTTGCTGGAGGAAACCCCCATGGCTATCCCTGTGTTGTTCACCGTCGAGCTGTTCCCTTACATCCAACTGAACGGCAACATTTTCGAAGATTCCGTTAGGGAATTCAACGACGAGCTGCGTGAGTACTTCGCCGACAAAGTCGAGCTGCACGACATCCCGCGCGATTCGACCAACCTGACCGAAGTGACCACGGTGTACGGGACCAACACCGAGGAGGTCCCCTTCGTCAGTGCCACAGTGGTCATCGGATTCAAGGGCGACATCAGCCTCGAGCAGGCCCGGGCGCTGGCCGCACAGTTCGAAACGACCAAGTTCAACCACGTGTCGGCGGAAGTCAAGGACCCCGCTGATTACGTCAAGAACGATGCCGACGCGGACAAAGTCGAGGCGAGCTAATTTAGCGCTTAGGGTTTCGGCTTAGGCCACCGTAAACCCTCACCGTGGCCGATTTGTTCGGCCCGCGCTCAGTCAAAGTACTTGCCGGAAAAAGCGGCTCTTTGCCTGCGGTGAGCCAACTTGGCGCGAGGTCTTCGTTGAGCGACAGCACCAGGGTTGGCGCCAGCTCGGTCAAATCGTCGACGTAATTGATGACTGGGGCGCGTGCTGCAGCTCAGGCCCTTTGCTTTCCCGTAAATCTCGGCGGCGATCGCGACATCGAGCCGCCAACTCACGCGATCCTGGCCAAACCCGATGTGAGCCGCGCTGGCAGGCTTGGCTCAAATTACCCGCAGTGGCACCTTTGTCGCCGAGCCGGCGAAGGTTGGAAATTGCGCGGTCTCTCGTGAATCCCCCCGGCTGCTGTGGGGCGGACCGAGTCGTGAAGATAAATTCGCCGGATCCTGCTGCGGCAGCACTCTCGGTGGGCGGCGGCCTGACCGGGCCACCCGACCACCCCCAGGCCAAGCTGACGTCGCAGCCACGTAACCTATGTCCTGCACGGAGCATTCCCGGCCGCCCGCGGCCCCGCTCCCCCACCCCTGAGCCGCGTATCACCTTCAGCTTCCGGTGGATATTCGTCACCGTGACACTTCCGTGGCATGGCGCGGTGTTTCTTCGGCGGACGATTGCAGCCCCGTGGCACCCACGTCGCACGCGGGCGCTAGCGAATCCAAGCGCGACGCTGGCTCACGCCGCGGAGCCGAACCACGCGGGCGCGTCGTCAAAACCGGGCGCCGAACACTCCCCTGCCCCTCGGGGTTTTGAACGGTTAGCCACGACTCACCGGGCCAGGGGCAGCGCCATAGCGACGGCACGAAGCCCTGGTACCGAATCCCAATCTGCGCCTTCGAACGCACCGGCGTCCCACCGCCGCAGGAATTCTCGGCCCGTGATCCCCATGTTCTTTTGAGTGATCCGGTCGAACAGCTCGTCGTACTCGTCCGCACTCATGGTGGCCATGCCGTCCGACATAGCTTCTCCTTCATCCAAACCTTGACCGTATTGCTGTGCTTTACATGCGCTACGGGCGTTGCGTCCTAGCGGTGCGTTATTTGCTATCAGGCGGCGTCTACATGACCCAGGGCCCGTTGGCGTCAAGCCACTCACGCACGGCCGTCTCGACGATCTGGTTCTGGCTGACCTGGCGCTGCTGGCGGTAGCTGTAGACGATGCTGGCCTTCTTCAGGTCATTGATAATGTCCTCGCCGAGGCGGTAGTTAACCTGCTTCTTCGTCGATGAGGCAGGGGCGGCCTCCGCGGCGGCTGCCTGCGGCGATCCCGGCGGCCGCTGGGAGGGTACGGCCGCGAGTCCACTGGGCGGCGATGCCGGCGGCGCGGGCGGCGTTCCTGTAGTTGCTGCTGTGGCCTTTTCGATCAAGCCGCTCACCGGGTGGTCTTCCGGTTGCCGCTGTAGTGTGCGAGTCCGTTCAATTCTCTGGTTACTCATGATGTTCGCTGCTCCTTTTATGCGGCGTCGGTGATAAGTGGAAGTTCGAGAAAGAGGTCGGTATACGCGGTGCTGAGCGCTCGGGCTCCGCTGCCCTTCATGAGGTGAATCGGCATGGACAACCCGTTGGCGTCCTTCCACGCGGCGCGTTTGGGAATGACGGTTTTAGCCACCAGCCCGGGATAGAAGTCGCGGATTTCGGCTTCGCGGAAGTCCTCTTCGGCGTTGTGCTCGCGGCGTGTCAGAACGATGCCCACACACTTCAGGCCTGGGTTGACCTGCGGGATGAACATCGTTGATTTCTCGACGTTCTTGATGCCTTCGAGGCTGTCGACATTAGCGTCGGTCACGTAGACGACCTGGTCGGCGGCAATGAGCGCACCCACCAGTAGCCGGCCGACGCTCGGGGGGCAATCGAAGAGCACCGCGTCGTACTCGCTGAGGTCGCAGCCTTTGAACGCGGCCCTGAGGCGGAAGATCGCGTCCGGCGCGGGATCGAGATCCCGGTGGGCGAGGTCGAGGTGTCCCGGTATCAGGTCCACCCCCGGCCAACCGGTCTGTACGACAGCCTCGTACGCAGTGCCCTCGATGGTGTTCACCAGGAGTTCGTTGGCGGTGACGCCTCCATCGGCGATCACCTTTTCGACGCTGACCCCTAGCCCTCTCGTGAGGTTGGCCTGCGGGTCCAGGTCAACAGCGAGGACTCGGTGCCCCAGGGTCGGTGCTGCGCTGCACAACCCGAGCACTGTGGCGGTTTTACCCACGCCGCCTTTCTGATTCGCGATCGCGGTCTTTTTCATACCTTGTCTCCCCTAGCTCCCATGCCTAGCGGTGGTAGCGGCGCTCTCGCCGCTCCCTTCCCTTGCGGTCCTTGCGGTCCTCGCACTCCCCGCTCTGCTTGCAGTGCTATACATGCGATGTAAAGCAGTTCTAGCATTGCGGAGTAGGCAAGAGTCTGCCATTGCAGGCAGTCGTACTATCATGCGGGACGGCGTGTCGCACTGCCTAATAACGTAATCAGGTGCATCCAACCCCGGCGTACTACCGTCAGGAGTGGTGTGTCGGGGTGTGTTGGGCCGCAGGTGGCTGCATTGGGGCGCGCCATACTGCATGTGGCAGTAATACTGCACTCGCCTACCTGTTGCATCTGGATGCAGTGTCCCGCGCTGGGCTACACCCCTTCTGATGCATTGCATGGACCTGCACCCGGTTGTAGTGCGGCGCGGTCTAGTGCTACCGATAGGGGAGTAGTACTTACTGGTGTGCTGCATATTCCCTCGACTTTCGCGGTTTCGGGGAACTCCGTGACCGTTCCGCGCTGGTCGTTCGTGACGGTTGGTGCCGATGTTTCTGGTGAGGTTGCCGGCGTGTCGGCGTGATCCTTATCCGAGCATGTGCCAAG
>JAQTVU010000079.1 GCA_028706695.1 Mycobacterium sp. | reverse complement strand
CCCGCCGGCGAAGCGGGCCGCAAAGGCCGCCTCGCGGGCAGCCAAGTCCGAGAGGGGTCCCGAAGGTGCCGCGGTGAGCGATGACACCAAGAAGCCCCGTGCCGCCAAGAACACCGGCTTCAAGGCGGCAGCCGCTCGCGGCACCAAAGCGGCCGCCAAGGGCGAGGACCCCGAAGCCGACACCCTGGACGTCGACGGCGCCGTGGAGGATCTCGACGGCGAGCCTGAACTGGAAGTTGAGCCCGGCGAAGATCTCGACATCGCCGACCTGAGCCTCGACGACCTGGAAGAGGGAGCAGCCGACGACGGCGACCTCGATCCCGGTGACGCCGAGGAGGCGGCCGCCCCCGCCGCCGCGGCGGGCGATGCCCCCGCCGACGAGGATGAAATCGCCGAACCGAGCGAAAAGGACAAGTCGTCCGGCGATTTCGTCTGGGACGAAGACGAATCCGAGGCGCTGCGGCAGGCGCGCAAGGATGCCGAGCTCACCGCCTCCGCGGATTCGGTTCGCGCCTACCTGAAGCAGATCGGCAAGGTGGCGCTGCTCAACGCGGAGGAAGAGGTCGAGCTGGCGAAGCGGATCGAAGCCGGCCTGTATGCCACGCAGCTGATGGCCGAGATGGCCGAGCGCGGCGACAAGCTGCCCGCCGCGCAGCGCCGCGACATGATGTGGATCTGCCGCGACGGCGACCGCGCGAAGAACCACTTGCTGGAGGCCAATCTGCGGCTGGTGGTGTCGCTGGCCAAGCGTTATACGGGCCGCGGGATGGCGTTCTTGGACCTCATCCAGGAGGGCAACCTGGGCCTGATCCGTGCGGTCGAGAAGTTCGACTACACGAAGGGTTACAAATTCTCCACCTATGCGACGTGGTGGATCCGTCAGGCCATCACGCGCGCCATGGCCGACCAGGCCCGCACCATCCGCATCCCGGTGCATATGGTGGAGGTGATCAATAAGCTGGGGCGTATCCAGCGCGAGCTGCTGCAGGACCTTGGCCGCGAGCCGACCCCCGAGGAGCTCGCCAAGGAAATGGACATCACCCCGGAGAAGGTGCTCGAGATCCAGCAGTACGCCCGCGAGCCGATCTCCCTGGATCAGACCATCGGAGACGAGGGCGACAGCCAGCTGGGCGACTTCATCGAAGACAGCGAAGCGGTGGTAGCCGTCGACGCGGTGTCGTTCACCTTGCTGCAGGACCAGCTGCAGTCGGTGCTCGAGACGCTGTCGGAGCGCGAGGCCGGCGTAGTCCGGTTGCGCTTCGGCCTCACCGACGGCCAGCCGCGCACGCTCGATGAAATCGGGCAGGTCTACGGCGGCACACGCGAGCGCATCCGTCAGATCGAATCCAAGACGATGTCAAAGCTGCGCCACCCCAGCCGCTCCCAGGTGTTGCGCGACTACCTGGACTGACGATCGCCGCGAGGGCTTACGTTGGGCTTACGTGGCAAACGAGTCAATGGTGGTGTCCGCCGCGCGCGTGTCGACTCGTAACCTCTTGCGGCACGACCAGCTCCGCTGCGTCACCGGCGTCACCGGCGTAGAGTGACGGCATGGAAATATCGCCACTCAGGCATGACATGCGCTGCGCCACAGTTAGTTTCCGTTCCGCCGGGTACGTGTCGGGCGAGCGCGGCGTCGGTGCCTGTGCGGCCTCTTGAGCCGGGTCCGAAGTTCTGCAGGTCGGAGCGAAGCGTCCGTCGGGATCCCGGGCGGTAGGCGGTGACACGGATGGCTACACGCACCGGCCACGGACCGCACAGATGCGGGAACAACATCGCCGCCGGATCTGTTATGGTGTTCGACTCTCATCGGTCAGGAGTCCAGCAGCGCAGGGTCGAGGTGTAACGCAACCAGGCCCCCACGGCCGCGGTACAGCCGATTGGCCGGCAAAGGTATGTGGTCGAATCTACTGCGGCGTCGCCGAATGGACGAACGCGCGACCAGTCGCCGATGCCACCCAAATGCGCCAGCACATCGCAAGTGAGGTCAGGGTAGGCCACCTTAAAGAGCCTTCCTGGAAGGCTGAGAAAGCCGTGAGAAACGACACACCCGAGAACGATCGGGGAACAGGGCGGAAATCCTGTTCGTCTGACAGAGTGAATGAACGCCAGAACGGAGAAGCCATGAATGCAACTCTGAGCAGTCCCGAACTGACTAGAGCAGATCGCTGCGACCGCTGCAACGCGGCAGCGCGCGTGCGTGCCAAGCTGCTATCCGGGGCTGAGCTCCTGTTCTGCCAGCACCACGCCAACCAGCACGAGGCGAAGCTGATCGAACTGGCCGCCGTGCTGGAGGTCAGCAGTAGCTAGTCATGCCCAACTCGCCCGCGGCCAATGTGGGCCGCCGGTACGGTTTTCGGGTAATGCTGGACTGGTATGAGAGATCAGGTCACAAAGCCGTCTCGTCGCCACGTCTGGCGGATCGCTCTTCGTACTTTGACGAAGAGCTGGGACGACTCCATCTTCTCGGAGTCGGCCCAAGCCGGGTTTTGGTCGGCGCTGTCCCTGCCGCCGCTGTTGTTGGGCATGCTGGGCAGCCTGGCCTACGTGGCGCCGCTGTTCGGCCCGGACATGCTCCCCAGCATCGAACGGCAGGTCATCTCGGCGACACACAAAGTGTTCTCGCCCAGCGTCGTCAACGAGATCATCGAGCCCACCATGCGTGACATCGCCAACGGCGCACGCGGTGAGGTGGTGTCATTGGGGTTCTTGATCTCACTGTGGGCGGGCTCGTCGGCGATCTCGGCATTCGTCGACTCCGTCGTCGAAGCCCACGATCAGACACCGCTACGCCACCCCGTCCGCCAGCGGTTGTTCGCGCTGTTCCTCTACATGGTGATGCTGACGGTCGTCGTCTCGACGGCGCCCCTGGCGGTGCTGGGCCCCCGCAAGGTGGGCGAGCACATCCCGGTCGGCCTGGCCAACATGCTGCACTACGGCTACTACCCGGCGCTGATCGTGGGCTTGACGCTCGGGGTGATGATGCTGTACCGAGTTGCGCTGCCTGTGCCGTTACCGTCCCACCGGTTGATCCTGGGCGCGATGCTGGCGACCGTAGTGTTCGTGGTCGCGACCTTGTGCCTGCGGGTCTACCTGAGGTGGATCACCGCCACCGGCTACACCTACGGCGCACTCTCCACCCCGATCGCCTTCCTGCTGTTCGCGTTCTTGGGCGGGTTCGCGATCATGCTGGGCGCCGAGCTCAACGCCGCCGTGCAAGAGGAATTTCCCGCACCGACCACGCATGCGCACCGGCTGCGCAACTGGGTCGTCTCGCGCGTGCGGGCGCCGGACCGGCCGGCGCCGCCGACGTGCACCGCGCACGAACGGGAGGTGGCGGCGGTAGAGCCGCCGGCCTGATCAGCCCTTCTTCAGCGTCTCGTAGATCTTCTTGCATTCCGGGCAAACCGGGGATCCCGGCTTGGCCGCCCGCGTGACGGGAAAAACCTCACCGCACAACGCGACGACGTGACTGCCCATGACCGCGCTCTCGGCGATCTTGTCCTTCTTGACATAGTGGAAGTACTTGGGAGTGTCGCCGCCGGTCCCGTCGTCGACGCGTTCGTCGGTGTCGGTGCGCTCGATCGTCTGGGTCTGCATACCTGACATTGTGCACCGAACCTGACCTTGCGCAGACATTGTGCAGACATTGTGCACCGAACACGTGCGCCGACCGCCCGGCCGCGAAATCGGCCGAACCCAAATTGCCCGCGTGTGGGACAGTAGAGGGATGAAGCGCGACACCGATCCCGAGTTCGGGGACAGGTTCGACGACTTCGACGACAAGTGCCGTCCGGTCTTGATCACCGCCGCCGCACCGTCCTATGAAGAACAGCATCGCGCGCGGGTGCGTAAGTACCTGACGCTCATGGCATTCCGGATTCCGGCGCTGATCCTGGCCGCCGTCGCATACGGCGCCTGGCACAACGGCCTGATCTGTCTGCTCATCGTGGCGGCATCGATTCCCCTGCCGTGGATGGCGGTCCTGATCGCCAACGACCGTCCGCCGCGAGGCCGCGACGAGCCCCGGCGGTTCGATGATGCCGAGCGGCGTACCCCGCTGTTCCCGACGGCGCAGCGGCCGGCGTTGGAGGCTCGTCCCCACCCGCAACCGGAACCGGGGCGGTCGGGGCCCGACGGCCGGAGCTAGCCAGCGCCGCCCCTCCCGGCGGGCGCCGGCCCCGGTTCTTAGGACATTCTCAGGTCGGCGGCACATTTCTGCACGTCATAGGGTGTGAGATGAAGAATCGGTGGGAACTCTCAGGCCGAATCTGTCGTTGAGCCGTACGACAGGACAAGCCGATCGGGAGGTCGCTATGGCGAACGCCACCACAAGCAGGATTGACAGCGATCTGGATGCTCAGAGCCCGGCAGCCGACTTAGTGCGCGTATATCTCAACGGAATCGGTAAGACCGCATTGCTCAACGCAGCGGACGAGGTTGAACTGGCCAAGCGCATCGAGGCCGGGTTGTACGCCGAGCATCTGCTGGAAACTCGTAAGCGCCTCGGCGAGAACCGCAAACGCGAGTTGGCGGCCGTCGTACGCGATGGCGAGGCAGCGCGCCGTCACCTGCTGGAAGCCAACCTGCGCCTGGTGGTGTCGCTGGCCAAGCGCTACACGGGTCGCGGAATGCCGCTGCTGGACCTGATCCAGGAGGGCAACCTGGGTCTCATCCGCGCTATGGAAAAATTCGACTACACGAAGGGATTCAAGTTCTCGACGTACGCCACCTGGTGGATCCGGCAGGCCATCACCCGCGGCATGGCCGACCAGAGCCGCACCATCCGGCTACCGGTGCACCTGGTCGAGCAGGTCAACAAGCTGGCGCGGATCAAGCGGGAGATGCACCAGAACCTGGGCCGCGAGGCCACCGACGAGGAACTGGCCGCCGAGTCGGGCATTCCGATCGAGAAGATCAACGACCTGCTGGAGCACAGCCGCGACCCGGTGAGTCTGGATATGCCGGTCGGCTCCGAGGAGGAGGCCCCGCTGGGCGACTTCATCGAGGATGCGGAGGCGATGTCCGCCGAGAACGCCGTGATCGCCGAGCTGCTACACACCGATATCCGCAGCGTGCTGGCCACCCTCGACGAACGCGAGCACCAGGTGATCCGGTTGCGTTTCGGTCTCGACGACGGCCAGCCACGCACCTTGGATCAGATCGGCAAACTGTTCGGCCTGTCGCGCGAACGGGTCCGGCAGATCGAGCGCGACGTGATGTCCAAGCTGCGCAATGGCGAGCGCGCCGATCGGCTGCGTTCGTACGCGAGCTGACATGCCGCCGCGGCCTCGCCGGCCGAGGCCGCCCAGCATAGTCAGGCAGTATGCCCGCCGCGTCAGCGGCGGGCATACTGCCTGACTGGTAAGCGTTACACGCGTTCACGCAGCTGGGCCAGTAGACTCTAGGGTCATTGGAGGGTGCTGAATGAACGATCTGGTTGATACCACCGAGATGTACCTGCGGACCATCTACGACCTGGAGGAAGAGGGCGTGACGCCGCTGCGTGCCCGGATCGCCGAGCGTCTCGACCAGAGCGGACCGACCGTCAGCCAGACCGTATCTCGCATGGAGCGGGACGGGCTCCTCCACGTCGCCGGCGACCGCCACCTCGAGCTCACCGACAAGGGTCGGGCACTTGCCATCTCGGTGATGCGCAAGCACCGCCTCGCCGAGCGGCTGCTCGTCGATGTCATCGGCTTGCCCTGGGAGGAAGTGCACGCGGAGGCGTGCCGGTGGGAGCATGTGATGAGCGAGGACGTCGAACGCCGGCTGGTGAAGGTGCTCAACCGCCCGACCACCTCCCCGTTCGGCAACCCGATTCCCGGGCTGCTGGACTTGGGCGTCGGTCCGGATTCCGACACAGAAGAGGCCACTCTGGCGCGTCTGACCGAGCTGCCGGCCGGGTCGCCGGTGGCGGTGGTCGTCCGCCAGCTCACCGAGCATGTCCAAGGCGACATCGACCTGATTAGCCGGTTGAAGGACGCCGGCGTCGTGCCCAACGCGCGAGTGATCGTCGAGAACAGCCCGGCCATTGGTGGGGTGACCATCCCGATACCCGGTCACGAGAACGTCACCCTGCCCCATGAGATGGCACACGCGGTCAAGGTCGAGAAGGTCTGAGCGCGCCCCCTACCCCACATGGCGGCCGAACGCGCGTCGGGGCGGCAGTGCCACTCCCAGCCGCTTCGCCAACCGGTACCCGGTGAGCGCGAGTTCCCGGATGTGGTCCGGCCGTAGCCCGGACTGCAACGCCGTGTCCAGCATGCCGGCCATGCGATGGTCGGGCCGGCAACGCAGCGCAGCCTCCAGCGACACTCCGGCCAGCGGCCCGTCGCCGCGGGCGTACGCGCTGAAGGCGAGCAGCACCAGCGCTTCGACCCGCCAGGGCGGGGGCAAGCTACGCGCCAACAGCGCCCACAACGACTCGGCTTCACCGGCGTTTTCGCCGATCGCCAAGGCGTACAACGTGTCACGCACCGCTACGTCGGTCAGCGCGCAGGCGAGTTCGGCCAACTCCGTCTCCGACAGCGACTGACCTCGGGCAACTCGGGACGCCGCGGCCATTGCATGCTCCACGTCGTGGCGACTGCAGCCAGCCGGGTCGGCACGCCGGGCCAGCTCGCGCATGGCGGCCTGCCGGCGGACCGGCTCGCCCAATTCGGCGCTGCGCAAAGGGTCTTCGATCGCGATGACGGCCTGCAGATCGGCGCGGCGCGGATACAACCGCCGCCCGTCCAGCACCGCTGCGGCGGCCAGCGGTGAGGCCGACGGGTCCTCGACGGCGCCGCCTGAACCGCAGCCGTCGACGCAGTGCCAGTTCCCGCCGAGGGCCACCCGATCCACCACATGCGTCGCCCACAGCTCAATGTCATACTGCCCCAATCCATCCGCGAGCGCCTCGCACAGTTGGCGGTATTCCTCGTTACAGCCCGGACACTGCGCGCCATGCTCGTCGACAATGACCGCGATCGCGGCCTCTGGCTCGGCCGCGGCGGCCACCTCGACGAGCCGCCCAACCCGGTCGGCGAGCTTTTCGGACAGGTCTACCCGCATGACAGATCCGAGTTCGCCGCCTTCCAATGACACCAGTACCAATGAGTTTTCCGGAACAAAGCCCAGAACGGCCGGCAGTGCGGCGATCAATGCTCCGGGACGGTTGAGTTCGAAATCAGCGCGATGCCTTGTCATGAGGCTCAACGCTGATGGCCACCACCGTCAACCGGTGCGCGCGGCGACCGACGCAACCGTTCTCTTGTGAATGAAGTCGACACTGTGAGTTGTGCTGATGCGCGACTCGGTCGACCTGCTCGGCCACGGCCGGCGGCCCTCCGGGGGTCGAGCTCGACGAAGAACGGGTGCTCGACGGGATCCGGGGCCGCACGTCGTGGCGGTGGTCAGCGCCCGCGGTGATCGGCACCGAAGACGCGTCGATGTTCGCTGCGCTGGGAGCCGAGGTCACCGTCGTGGAAAAGTACGAAGAAAGGCGCGGACGGATCTTCGTCGACGAACATTTTCCGGTCGGGCCAACACCGAGAGTTGGCGTTGGGGGCCTGACCCACCGGCGACGCCAACGGCATCCGCGAACTGCCGGTGTCCACCGACGAGGTCAAGCTGCTCGGAGTACACATCGCCGGGACCAGTAGTCCGGCGCTACGGCGCCGGCCCGGGTCTAGCAGGCGTCTTCGACGTCGTTGGGCACCTGGTCGCCCGGCCCGCCGGCTTCGGCACGGGTCAGCAACTGCGCGATATGCTCGTCGAACGGCGCCGAGTACGAGACGTTCGCGGCGCATCCGCCGCCTTCGAGTCCACCGGTCACGCCGGTGACCACCGTGCCACTGACCCATGGCCCGCCGCTGGTGCCGCCCACCAATCCCTCGCATGCCACCGAGGGATACCCGCTTTCGGTGACCCCGGTGCTGGTCTGGCAGCCGACCGGCACGCCACCCACACCGGACGGGTACCCGATCACGGTCACGCGGCTGCCCGCTGCGGGAGCCTGGCCCAATGTCAGCGCCACCCCCGCGTGCGACTCGACGGATTCACCGGACCGGCTGCTGACCCGTGCGATCGCGTAGTCGGCGCGCGGGTCTTTGCCGGCGATCCACCG
>JAQTVU010000078.1 GCA_028706695.1 Mycobacterium sp. | reverse complement strand
CGGCGACTTCTTCGCGGTCGGTCGGGTCGGCCAGATCCGCGGGCAGAATCTCGACCGTGCCCGCTGCGCGCAGCTCCTGCGCCAGTTTGGTGAGCCGCTCGACGTCGCGCGCGACCAGAACCAGGTCGTAGCCGTCTTTGGCGTAGCGCCGCGCGTATCCGGCGCCGATCCCGGAGGTGGGCCCCGTGATCAGGGCTACGGGGCGAGGCATGAGCGACAGTCTACTGACCGCGGGCCGACCCGCCCGGCACCCGTCAGTGCTGGTAGTTGGTGGCCTCGCGGCCGTTGCGCTCGGTCGGCGGCGGACGGTGGACGGTCTCCGGGCGCCCCTCGGCGCAACCTTCGGGGCGGGCCTGGTCGCGGCGGATCGGCTCCGGTGCGCGATGGGCAGCCTCGCCCGCCGGCCGGGCCACATCATGCTGTGCGCGCCGGGGCGGCAACTCCCCACGGCCGGCGGGCATCAACGGACGGCTGGGGGCGGCGCCGCGGCCGCCCGCCGGCGCACCCCTGTCCTGCGGCGTTTCCAGGGGCAGCGGCGGCAACACCCGCAGCAGGTCGTTGAATTGGCGGACGGTGCGCAGCCCCTCGTCCCATTGGGTACGGGTGCTGGCGATCGGCATGGCGACCAGCGTCCAGTTCTGCTCGTTCCACATGATCTCGGCGCAGTCCGGGGCGGTGTGGGCGAAGGTGACCATGCGCCGGTCGCAGGCCCGCCGGGCCGCATCGAGGTTGGTCGAGTACACCATCCGCGGGCCGATCGCGCCCAGCAGCCAGATGTCGCTCTCCCGTGGCTCTTTGAGCCCTTTGAGGCGCAGGTCCACCACGACGTTGGTGCCGACCTTGCGGTGCAGCGCGATCACCGTGGCGACCTCCTCGAGGTCGAAGATGTACACCGCCTCGCCGCGGATCTGGCCCAGCACGACATTCTGCGGGATGACGTCGCCGACCGTCGACATCACCCCACGCTTCCAGCGCTTCAAGATGTCGGCCGATTCACGCTCGTAGTCGAAGCCGTGCGACCGCGCCCACGATCTGCGGCGCCGGCTGCGGCCGCGGCGTCGATCGATGTCGACATACAGCAACACCGCCGCACCGACAAAGCACAGCGCGGAGAGCGTGAACCAAAGGGGAACCATCCCCAGTAGCGTATCTGTTCATCGGCCGGATTGGGCGAACCGAGCAGGTCACACCCGGGTCACAGTGCGCCCCCGATGGGCCGTCCGACGGCTGCCTGCCTGACTTCGGTTTCAGGCGAGCCGATGCGCCCGGACCGGGCGCGACGCGGCATCTCCCGATTGTTTCCCGTGGTCGAATGCACCGACCCGCACGCCGCCGGCCCAGCGGGAAACTCAGCCCAGGATCAGCGAGTCGCCGTCCGGGCTGACGTTGACCGGGACGATGTCGCCGTCGTGGACCTGGCCGGCCAGCAGCATCTTGGCCAGCTGGTCGCCGATGGCCTGCTGCACCAGCCGGCGCAACGGACGCGCACCGTAGACCGGGTCGAACCCGCGCTGGGCCAGCCACTGCTTGGCCGCCGACGAAACCTCCAGCTGCAGGCGCCGCTGCGCCAGCCGCTTACCCAGCTGGGCGAGCTGAATGTCGACGATCTGCACCAGCTCGCCGGGCTCTAGGCCGTGGAAGACGATCACGTCGTCGAGCCGGTTGATGAACTCCGGCTTGAACGCCGCCCGCACGGCGGCCATCACCTGCTCCTCGCTGCCGCCCGAACCCAGGTTGGAGGTCAGGATCAGGATGGTGTTGCGGAAGTCGACGGTGCGGCCCTGCCCGTCGGTGAGCCGGCCCTCGTCGAGCACCTGCAACAGCACGTCGAACACGTCCGGGTGCGCCTTCTCGATCTCGTCGAACAGAATCACCGTGTACGGGCGCCGCCGCACCGCCTCGGTCAGCTGACCGCCCTGGTCGTAGCCGACGTACCCGGGCGGGGCGCCGACGAGCCGGGCCACCGAGTGCTTCTCGCCGTACTCGCTCATGTCGACGCGGACCATCGCGCGTTCGTCGTCGAAGAGGAAATCCGCCAGCGCCTTGGCCAGCTCGGTCTTCCCGACCCCGGTGGGTCCCAGGAACATGAAGGAGCCGGTCGGCCGGTTGGGGTCGGCGACCCCGGCCCGGCTGCGGCGCACCGCGTCCGACACGGCCTGCACGGCCTGGTGCTGCCCGATCACGCGGCGGCCCAGCTCGTCTTCCATGCGCAGCAGCTTGGCGGTCTCGCCCTCGAGCATGCGGCCGGCGGGGATTCCGGTCCAGGCCGACACCACCTCTGCGATGTCGTCGGGCCCGACCTCTTCCTTGAGCATCAGGTTCTCGCGGGCTTCGGCCTGCGGCAGGGCGGCGTCGAGTTTCTTCTCGATCTCGGGGATGCGGCCGTAGCGCAGCTCGGCGGCCTTGGCCAGGTCGCCGTCGCGCTCGGCACGCTCGGACTCCCCTCGCAGCGCCTCCAGCCGTTCCTTCAGCTCGCGGACGACATCGATCGCATTCTTCTCGTTCTGCCACCTGGTGGTCAGCTCGGCCAGCTTCTCCTTTTGGTCGGCCAGCTCCGAGCGCAGCTTCTCCAGCCGCTCCTTGGACGCCTCGTCCTCTTCTTTGGCCAGCGCCATCTCCTCGATCTCGAGGCGGCGCACCAGCCGCTCGACCTCGTCGATCTCGACGGGCCGGGAGTCGATCTCCATCTTCAGCCGGCTGGCGGCCTCATCGACCAGGTCGATGGCCTTATCCGGCAGGAAACGCGCGGTGATGTAGCGGTCGGACAGCGTCGCCGCGGCGACCAGGGCCGAGTCGGTGATGCGCACCCCGTGGTGCACCTCGTAGCGATCCTTCAGGCCGCGCAGGATGCCGACGGTGTCCTCCACCGACGGCTCGCCCACGAACACCTGCTGAAACCGCCGCTCCAGCGCGGCGTCCTTCTCGATGTACTTGCGGTACTCGTCGAGCGTGGTGGCGCCGACCAGCCGCAGCTCGCCGCGGGCCAGCATCGGCTTGATCATGTTCCCGGCGTCCATCGCGCCCTCACCGGTCGCGCCGGCACCGACGATGGTGTGCAGCTCGTCGATGAACGTGATGATCTGGCCGGCCGAGTTCTTGATGTCGTCGAGCACGGCTTTGAGCCGCTCCTCGAATTCGCCGCGATACTTGGCGCCGGCCACCATGGAGCCGAGGTCCAGGGCGATGACGGTCTTGTCGCGCAGGCTCTCGGGTACGTCGCCGGCGACGATGCGCTGGGCCAGGCCCTCCACGATCGCGGTCTTGCCGACGCCGGGTTCGCCGATCAGCACGGGGTTGTTCTTGGTGCGCCGCGACAGCACCTGCACGACGCGGCGGATCTCGTTGTCGCGGCCGATGACCGGGTCGAGCTTGCCCTCGCGGGCACGCGCGGTCAAGTCGGTGGAGTACTTCTCCAGCGCCTGGTAGGTGGCCTCCGGCTCGGGGGTGGTGACCCGGGCGCTGCCGCGCACCTTGACGAACGCCTCGCGCAGCGCCTGGGGTGAGGCGCCGTGGCCGGTCAGCAGCTTGGCGACGTCGGAGTCGCCGGTGGCCAGCCCGACCATCAGGTGCTCGGTGGAGACGTACTCGTCGTCCATCTCGCTGGCCAACTGCTGGGCCGTGGTGATCGCCGCCAGGGATTCGCGCGACAGCTGCGGCTGCGCGCTGGCGCCGGTCGCCTGCGGCAGCCGGTCGAGCAGGCGCTGCCCCTCGGCGCGGATGGTGGCCGGCTCGACGCCGACCGCCTCCAGCAGCGGCGCGGCGATCCCGTCGGCCTGCGTCAACAGGGCCATCAGCAGGTGAGCGGGCCGGATCTCGGGGTTACCGGCGGACGAGGCCGCCTGCAGCGCCGAGGTCAGGGCCGCCTGGGTCTTGGTGGTCGGGTTGAAAGAATCCACGACGCCTCCGTTCGGGTCGGGTACGGATGGAAATGCTCGTCAGGTTGTCTAACGCCGTCAAGGTTGAGTCTGTTCCGCTCAATTTAGGATGCCGTCCGGCGGCGCCGGGGACCGTCACGCGGCAGCGGTGCAGCAGTCCGATCATCGAGGCGAAGGTCCGCTCCGCGCGACGGCCGCGCCAGTGAGTTGACGCGCCACCATCGACGGTACGGACGCCGTAGCGCACGTCGGCAACCGGCAACGTCGTTGCCCACCGCTGGGGTTCGCCCGGGATCGTCGACGCCGGCACGTCGAACACCGTCCGGCCGGGCCGACCCGGGACGGCGCGCATCGCCGTCGCCGCGGTGCGGCGGGCCTAGAATCGGGCCGCGTGAGCCTAGAGGACCGGGATGCGCTGCGGGTGTTGCGCGATGCCTTCGCCGATGGCGCCCCGGGCCACAACCGCGCCGATGAACTCGTCCGCCGCTTCTACACGCACTGGTTCGCCGTCGACGGCTCGGTGCGTGACCTGTTCCCGGCCGCGATGGCCGGCCAGCGGGCGGCTTTCGCGCACGCGCTGCACTGGGTGTACGGCGAGCTGGTCGCACAGCGCGCCGAGGAGCCGGTGTCCTTCCTGGCCCAGCTGGGCCGCGACCACCGCAAATACGGCGTGCTGCCGGGCCACTACACCACCTTGCGGCACGCGCTGCACGCGACGCTGCGCCACCACCTGGGCGGCGCGTGGACCGACGCGGTGGACGCGGCGGCCACCGCGTCGCTCAACCTGATCACCGGGGTGATGAGCGGTGCCGCCGAGGCCGACGACGAGCCCGCGTGGTGGGACGGCACCGTCATCGAGCACATGCGGGTCTCACGCGACCTCGCGGTCGTGCGCCTGCAACTGGATCGCCCCATGCACTATCACCCCGGTCAGTACGTCAACGTCCACATCCCGCAGTGCCCGCGCCGCTGGCGCTACCTGAGCCCCGCCATCCCGCCGGATCCGGACGGCGGCATCGAGTTCCACGTCCGGCTGGTCCCCGGTGGGCTGCTCAGCGGCGCCGTGGTCCACGAGACCCGGTCCGGCGACCGGTGGCGGTTGTCCGGCCCGCACGGCGGCCTGCACGTCGACCGTGACGGCGGCGACGTGCTGATGGTGGCCGGCAGCACCGGCCTGGCGCCGCTGCGGGCACTGATCATGGACCTCAGCCGCTACGCGGTGAATCCGCGGGTCCATCTGTTCTTCGGCGCCCGCTACAACTGCGAGCTCTACGACCTGCCCACGCTGTGGCAGGTGGCCGCGCACAACCCGTGGCTGTCGGTGTCCCCGGTGTCGGAGTACGGCAGCGACCCGCCTTGGGCGTGCCACTATCCCGACGTCACACCACCGCGGGGCCTGCATGTGCGCCAGACCGGCCGACTGGCCGAGGTGGTGACGCAATACGGCGGCTGGGGCGACCGGCAGATCCTGATCTGCGGGGGGCCGGATATGGTCCGCGCCACCAGGGCCGCCCTGATCGGCAAAGGGGCTTCGCCGCGACGCATCCAGCACGACCCGCTATCGAGGTAGGGATGCACATCGTCACATTGCGCGACCCGATGTCACCGGTCACCGCGGAGTTCGTGCCCGACGCGGGCATGATCGGCACCTCACTGACCGACGCCGGGGCCGAGCTGCTGGGCCAACGGCGCGGACTGGGCGCCTACCTCAGCGCGGGCAAGACGATGGGGATACCGATCCTGTACCCCTGGGCGAATCGCCTGGGCGCCGACACCTATGCCGCACAGGGCCAGACGGTGCGGCTCACGCCGGGCGAAAACGGGGTGCGCGCCGACCCCAACGGGCTGCCCATCCACGGCGTCCTGGCCGCCTACCCCGGCTGGCGGGTGACGGACCAATGCGACAACGAGGTGACCGCCGAGGCCGACTTCGGGACCGACCCGCGGTTGCTGGCCAGCTTTCCGTTTCCGCATGTGCTCACCGTGTCGGTGCGGCTGGCCGAGCGGGCGTTGACGGTGCGCGCCACGGTCACCGCGACCGCCGACGCGGCGGTCCCGCTGTGCTTCGGCTTCCACCCCTACCTGCACATCCCCGGGGCGCCGCGCGGCGAGTGGGTCATCGAGACACCGCCGCTGCGCCATCTGGGCCTCGACGACAAGGGCCTGCCCACCGGCGAGTCGCAACCCCAGCCAGCCCAAGAACAACCGTTGGGCGACAAGGGCTTTGACGATGCCTTCGACCAGGTGCCCCAGGGCGCGGTGTTCGCGGTGCGCGGCGGCGGGCGCCGCCTGGAGGTGCATTTCGAGCAGGGCTATCCGGCGACGCAGATTTTCGCGCCCCCGGCCGAGAACATCGTGTGCTTCGAGCCGATGACCGCCCCGACCGACGCGCTGCGCCGCGGCGGTTACCGGTGCGCCCGGCCCGGCGAGCCGGGCATCGCCCAGTTCTGCATCCGCGTCTAAGTCCCGTCTAGTCCACGTCTAGTCCTGCCGGGCCCTCACCCGTCCGAAGCTTCGCCACAGTCCGACGAGGCATGTCGTTGGTCACCTGACCGCAGGGGCCGCGGTCGGCGGTTAGTTGGCCAACTGGCCGTCCCGTCTCCGTCCCGAGCCCAATCACGACCGTCATGCGCTCCGTCGACGATGTCTTGTCCGAGCATGTGGTCTTACGGGCAAGGTCGAGAGGCTTCGCGCCGCGCGCGAAAGAGCCTGGTGGAGGTCGCTGCCACCACCCGCGAAGACCTTGCCGCCGCCGGGGTCGATCCCGCAGGAGCGTTGTGGGAGCCCAACCGGCGGTTGAGGGCGGTGGTGCAGACTGAGCACCACCGCCGGGTCCATACCGAGATCGCCCAGTCCCCGCTGGATCGGTGGTCAGCGCCCCTGGGGTGAGGTGCCGTCCCGCTCGAATCAGAACGCCATCCGCTTCCCGCCGCCGATCTTCAGAACCTGGCCGTAGCGTATCGACGCCCCGGCAATCGGTCAGATCGGCCTCTTCGAACACCGCGTGAAGGCGATCCGCTGGTCATCATCGGTTGTCGAGACGAGCGCGAATGCGGGCGAGTACGGCGTCGACGGTGAAGCCGTAGTGGGCCATGACCTCGTCGCCGGGACCGCTGGCACCGAATTCGTCGATCCCGATGGCCAGATCCACCAGCCCCGCCCAACCTCCGGTGGTGCCGGCCTCGATGCTGACCTTGGTCGCTGTTGGGTCCGGGACGTAGCGTGACCGGTCCAGCGCCGAGATCACCCGCACGCCGTAGCCGTCGGCCCGCAACGCTTTCGCGACGTCGGCAGCCAGCGACACTTCCGAGCCAGTGGCGACGATCTCGACGGCTACGGCATCGCCACCGTCGAGGGCGGCGGTGTCCAACTGCGGAAGGCTCTGCCGCGACAGCAGCAGCGCCGTCGGGCCGTCGGTATGTTCGAGGGCCATCAGCCACGCCTTCGCGGTTTCGGCATCGTCGGCCGGCCGCAGCACCTGTAGCCCTGGGATGATCCGCAACGACTCGATGTGCGCGATGGGCTGGTGGGTTGGACCGTCTTCACCCACCGCGATCGAGTCGTGGGTGAAGACGTAGATGACGGGCTGCCGCATGATCGCCGACAACCTCAGGGCCGGCCGCAGGTAGTCGGCGAAGACGAGAAACGTGCTGCCGAACACCCGGAAGCCGCCGTGCAGACTGATTCCGTTCATGATCGCGGCCATGCCGAACTCACGAATGCCGAACGCGATCGCGCTGCGGGAGTAGTCATCACGGGTCACCACGTCGCCGCACACCGTGCCCGTCGAGCCGGAGAGGTCCGCTGAGCCGCCCACCAGCTCCGGCATCAGGGAGAGCGCCGCGTTCAGGCAGGCCTGGGAGGTCTGCCGGGTGGCCCGCGGCGCCGCATCGGTGACTCGTTGCAAAACATCCTCAACGCCCGCGGGCAGTCGTCGCGCATGAGCCCGGCGGAACTCTGCGGCGCGCTCCGGGAACGTCGCCTCCACCTTGGCGAATTCCTCGCGCCAAGCCGTGTGCTCCCGGGCCCCGATCTCGGCCAGGTTGGCGCAGGCCGCACGCACCGGCCCCGGCACGGTGAACGGTGGAAATTCCCATCCGGCAAGCCGTTTCGTCTCGGCCAGCAGCTCCTCGCCCAGGGGCGACCCGTGCGCCTTCGCCGTACCCTCCACCCCAGGGGCGCCGTTGCCGATCACGGTCCGCACCGCGATGAAGCTCGGTCGCCGGTCGGCTTTGG
>JAQTVU010000077.1 GCA_028706695.1 Mycobacterium sp. | reverse complement strand
CATGGAGTTGACGACCAGGGCGGCCCGGTGCCCGAAGTGTGCTCGCCCGACCCCGGCGGTAAAACACAATTCCGCCAGGGTGGTCTCCGGGTGCTCGCTCAACCAGCTGCGGTAGTGATCGGCGATCTGCGCCAGCGCCGCGGGTGTGCGCGCCGACAGCGGAAGCACGCTGAACCGTCGGCCCCCGGCCCGCTCCGCCGGACCGGGCGCCGCGGCGACCCCGCCCACGCCGGCCGGCGCCTCGGCGATGACGATGTGGGCGTTGGTTCCGGCGAACCCGAACGAGCTGACACCCGCAATCCGGGTGCGGCCGTTACGTTGCCAGGCGGTGGGCTCCGTGACAACCCGCACCGCAAGCCGGTCCCAGGGAATGTGCGGCGAGGGATTACGGAAATGCAGGTGCCGGGGCAACATCTCGTGCTCGAGCGACAGGATGACCTTGATCACACCCGCGATGCCCGCCGCCGCTTCCAAATGCCCGATATTCGTCTTCACCGAGCCCATCAACAGCGGCCGGTCGGGCCCGCGCCCGGCGCCCAGCACCGCAGCCGCGGCCTGGACCTCGATCGGATCGCCCAACGATGTCCCGGTCCCGTGCGCCTCCAAGTATCCGACGTCACCGGCTGCGATGCCGGCCCGCCGCAGCGCCTCGGCGATAACCCGTTGTTGGGCAACGCCATTGGGTACCGTCAAACCGCCCGACGCCCCGTCCTGGTTGACCGCGCTGCCGCGGATCACCGCCCGAATCCGGTCGCCGTCACGGACCGCGTCCCCAAGCCGCTTCACGACAATGACACCGCAACCCTCGCCGCGCCCGTAGCCGTCCGCGGCCGCGTCGAACGTCTTGCACCGGCCGTCGGGGGCCAGCATGTGCGCATGCGAGAAAGTGATCATGGTCGCCGGGGTGAGCAGCACGTTGGCGCCACCGGCCAGCGCGAGGTCACATTCCCCCAGCCGCAGCGCCTGGCACGCCTGGTGGATGGCGACCAATGACGAGCTGCACGCGGTGTCGACGGCGACCGCCGGACCCTGCAGCCCCAACCGGTAGCTGATCCGGCCCGCTGCCGCAGCGGACGACGTCCCGACCGCCAGATAGGCTTCGATGTCCTCGTAGGTCAGCTCGTCGGACGCCATTGCCAGGTAGTCATGGGTGGCCAAACCGACGAACACCCCGGTGTTGGTGTTCGCCAAATCCGTTGGCGCGGTGCCCGAATGCTCCACCGCCCGCCACGCCGTCTCCAGCAACAGCCGATGCTGCGGGTCCATCGAGTTGACCTCGCGCGCCGACATACCGAAAAACGGGGCGTCGAAACCCGTTACGTCGTCGACGAAACCGGCCCGCCGCGTCACGATCTTCCCGTCCGCATCCGGGTCCGGGTCGAAGAATTGCTCGGCATCCCAGCGATCCCGGGGAACCTCCGATATGGCATCTCGGCCTTCGGCCAGCAGCTGCCAGAATTCATCCGCGTCCGCGGCCCCCGGGAAACGCGCCGCGTAGCCGACGATCGCAAAACCCGACGCCGGATCCATCCCGTCCTCGACGGATGTCATGCGGTTGTCCTCCCTGTTGAGTCGGAAGATTCGATGCCCGCGGGTCCGTGCGGCGGCGGGACCGCTGACCGGCGGCGTGGCTGCGCACCACGTCGTGGCCGCTCACCGCGCACACCCGGGACCAACCCTGGCCGAACCGCCCAGGTGTGATGTCTCCAGCGACCGTTCTGGGAATGTACACAGTCCGAACCGCTCGCGCAGCCGAATCACCCCCGCCCGCAGGACACGAGCAACGGATGCTTCTCGCGGCGTCTCGCGCGAGTATCGTCGTCGCGGCGGCCGGTCACCCATGCCGGGGCCCGCCCTGTCAGAACACGACAACCGCCCGCCGTGCCCGCGAGCCGTCGCATGCGTATCCACGCATGTCGGAGCCGGTGACCGCCGCGAGGGTTATCTTGGTGTCGCTGCCGCCGGGGGCCGGACCACCGGACCAGTCGTCCGCATCGAGGAGAAACGTTCACATCGAGGAGAAACGTTGCGCATCGGGAAAATCACGATCGGCTCACTCGGTGATTGGACGCCGACGCCGGGATCGGTCATCTCCTGGCACCCGACGGCCGCGGCCGCCGAAAAGGCCCGGCGGGCGCCGGCCAGCGCCGTGCCGGTCAGCTACATGCAAGGTCAGCATCTTCGCAATTTTCAGGAGCGCAGGGCCGCGGGGCTGGACTTTTCGCGGCAGATCATCGCGACCTGTGAATTACCCGGCCAGTGTGACATTTCGGCCATGGATCACGCCGTGAACGCGTACCTGCGTCGGCATGACACGTTCCGCAGTTGGTTCGAGCCCGGCGGTGCCGGCGAATTCATCAGGCATACCCTCAGCGATCCGGCCGATATCGAATTCGCCCCGACCGATCACGGCGCCATGACCGCCGACGAAATTCGCGCTCACGTCGTGGCCATACCGGACCCGCTGGAGTGGGGCTGCTTCACCTTCGGGATTGTCCAGAACGAGGCTCATTTCACGTTCTTTGCCGCCGTCGACCACGTCCACGGGGACGCCACGCTGATCGGCACAACGATGCTCGAGGCCAACGGAATGTATGCGGCGTTGAGCGGAGGCGGTGCGCCCCTTGCGCTTCCCGATGCCGGCAGTTTTGACGACTTCTGCGCCCGCGAGCGCGAGTACGCCTCGACGCTGACCGTGGACTCGCCCGCGGTGCGCGCGTGGATCGACTTCGCCGAGAACAACGCCGGAAACAACGATGGCGGTTTTCCCGAATTCCCGCTCCCGCTGGGCAACCCGCAGGCGCCGAGCGCCAGTGACATGGTTTCCGACCTGCTGATGGACGCGGCACAGACGGAGCGGTTCGAAGCGGCCTGCGCAGCGGTCGGCGCGCGGTTCATCGGCGGCTTGTTCGCCTGCATCGCTCTGGTAGAACACGAGTTCACCGGTGCGCCCACGTATTACGGCCTCACTCCCAGGGACACCCGCAGAACCACGGACAATTTCATGACGCAGGGTTGGTTTACCGGCTTGGTTCCCGTCACCGTGCCAATAGCTGCGGCCTCTTTCGGCGACGCCGCATGGGCCGCGCAGACTTCCTTCGATTCGGGCCTGCATCTGGCGAAGGTGCCGTACTATCGCGTATTGGAGTTGGCGCCGTGGTTGAGCTGGCCGCAGCCAAACTTTCCGGTGTCGAACTTCTTGCACGGTGGCGCCGCCCCGCTCAACGCCGTGCTCGCAGCAGCCGACCTGGGTTATGCGAACGACATAGGCATCTACTCCGACGGCCGGTACTCCTATCAACTGACCATCTATGTCTTTCGGTACGGGGAGGGCACGGCAATGGCGATCATGTATCCCGACAATCCGGTCGCCGAGAAATCGGTTGTCCGGTATCTGGAAGCGATGCGGTCGGTGTGCGCACGGGTCGCCGACAGCGGACATTGGGGACGCGTTGCTTAGCGTGCCGCATCGGACGGCTCATGATGCCAACCTGCGCGATCTGACCGCGGCGAGTGTCGCCGCGAGCGCACACCACCCCGGCCGGGGGTGAGGGCGACATGAGACGGCTAGCCGGTTTCGTGGTGCGGTGGCCCTGGGCGGTGATCGGGCTTTGGATCGCGATTGCGGTGGCCCTGCCGCTGACACTCCCGTCTCTCAACGAGATGGCCCAACAGCACCCGATCTCCATCCTGCCCGCCGATGCACCGTCGAGCGTCGCCGCCCGAAAGATGACCGAGGCATTTCACGAGTCGGGGTCGGGCGACCTGCTGCTGGTGGTTTTGAGCGACGACAACGGGCTTGGCCCGGCCGACGAGGCCGTCTACCGAAAGCTGGTGGACGCGCTGCGTCATGACACGCGCGACGTCGTGATGCTGCAGGATTTCATCGGCACACCGCCGCTGCGTTCGGCCGTGACCAGCGCGGACCACAAACTCTGGGTGCTTCCGGTCGGCGTTGCGGGCGAGCTGGGCACGCCACAGGCTTATGCCGCCTTCAACCGAATCGGCGACGTCGTCAAACACGCTTTGGCGGCCGCCCCGGCCGGAACACATCTGACCGTGCGGCTCACCGGCCCCGCGGCAACCGTCGCCGATCTCACGGTCGCGGGCGAGCACGATCGGCTTCCGATCGAGCTGGCGATCGCCGTGCTGGTGCTGCTCGTCCTGCTGGTGGTGTACCGCAGCGCGGTCACCATGCTGTTGCCGTTGCTGACCATCGGCCTGTCCCTGCTGATCGCACAGGCGGTGGTCGCGGGCTACTCGCAGGCGACCGGCGCGGGCATCTCGAACCAGTCCATCATATTTCTCAGCGCGATAATGGCCGGTGCTGGAACGGATTACGCGGTCTTCCTCATCAGCCGCTACCACGACTTTCTGCGGTCGGGCCTGGATTTCGACCAGGCGGTCAAGAGGGCGATGATCTCGATCGGGAAAGTGATCACCGCGTCCGCCAGCACCGTGGGAATCACGTTTCTCCTCATCAGCTTCTCGCGGATGGGAGTGTTCAAAACGGTCGGAGTGTCGTCGGCGATCGGGATCGGCGTGGCATTCCTCGCCGCAATGACATTGCTCCCGGCAATCATGGCAATCGCCGGGCCGCGCGGCTGGATCAAGCCACGGCGCGAACTGACCGCCCGGTTCTGGCGACGTTCCGGCATACGCATTGTGCGCCGGCCGGTGCTACACCTGGTTGCCAGCGTGCTGGTGCTGGCGGTCCTGGCCACCTGTGCCGGGCTGGTGCGCTACAACTACGACGATCGCAAGGCCCTGCGGTCTTCCGCTCCAAGCTCCATCGGATATGCCGCGCTGGATCGCCATTTCCCGGTCAATCAGTCCATTCCCGAGTACATTCTCGTCCAATCACCGCATGACCTGCGCACGCCGCGGGCCCTGGCAGACCTGGAGCAGATGGCGGACCGGGTCAGCCAACTGCCGAATATCGCTGCGGTCAGCGGCATCACGCGTCCCACCGGGAATGTGCCCGAACAATTCCGGGCCACCTATCAGGCGGGAGCAATCGGTAGCTTTCTGGCCCGGGGCTCCACCCTGATCAACGACCGCGAAGGTGAGCTGAATCGACTCGTCGAAGGGGCCGGCACGCTGGCCGACAACCTCGGCAACGTGCGCAACCAAGTCAACCAGCTCGCCGCCGCCGTCCGGGAACTGGAGGGCGCCTTCTCATCGGCGAAGAACCAGTACGGCGGCGACACGCTGGTCAAAGAGGTCGATCTCGCCGCCCAACTCGTCGACCACGTCAACTCGCTCGGCAACGCCATGGGCTGGAACTTCGCGGCCGGCAAGAGCACGTTCTCCTGGATCGGCCCGGTGCTGGCGGCGCTGCAGAACAACCCGGTCTGCGACGCCGATTCGTCGTGCAGCGCCACCCGCGGGACGTTTGAGCAGCTGGCCGGCGCGCGCGACCAAGGAGACCTCGACGCCATCGGCGACCTGGCCCGCCAACTGCAGGAGTATCCGGACAAGCGGGCCCTGAAAGCCTCCACAGACCGCCTGCGTACTGCCGTCACGAAGCTCACCAGCGTGCTGCGCTCCATCGGGATGGACCAGCCCGGCGGCCTACAGGCGAACCTGAACACCCTGCAATCCGGCGCAGACCGGTTCGCCGGCGGGAGCCGGCAGGTGGCCGACGCGGTGGCCGAACTCGTCGACGAGGTCAAACGGCTCGGTGGCGGTCTCAGTGAGTCAGCGGCGTTCCTGTTGTCGCTGAAACATGACGCGGCACATCCGGCAATGGCCGGGTTCAACATCCCGTCCCAGCTGCTGCATCTAAAGGAATTCCAGGAAGCCGCCAAGGTGTTCATCTCGCCGGACGGGCACTCGGTGCGCTACCTGGTTCAAACCAAGCTCAATCCGTTCGGCACCGAAGCCATGGACCAGATCGACGCGATCAGTGCGACCGCGCGGGCAGCTCAGCCCAATACCACATTGGCGGACGCCAAGGTATCGGCGGCCGGATTCACCGTTGGCCTGAAGGACACCCGCGACTATTACCGGCACGACATCCGGTTCATCATCGCGGTAACCCTCCTGGTGGTGCTGCTGACCCTGGTAGCGCTGCTGCGGGCCGTTGTCGCACCGTTGTATCTGGTTGCCTCTGTGGTCATTTCGTATCTGTCGGCGGTGGGTATCGGCGTTTTGGTGTTCCAATTCCTGCTCGGCCGGCAATTGCACTGGAGCGTGCCGCCGCTGGCGTTCGTGGTGTTGGTCGCGGTCGGAGCCGACTACAACATGCTGCTCGTCTCCCGGATGCGTGACGAGTCTCCGCACAGCATGCGTTACGGCATCATCCGCACCCTGAGTTCGACCGGCGGTGTCATCACTGCGGCAGGTCTGATCTTCGCCGCCTCGATGGGCGGTCTGTTGTTCTCCAGCATCGGCACCGTGGTCCAAGGCGGTTTCGTGATCGGTGTGGGGATTCTGCTGGATACTTTTCTGGTGCGCACCGTCACGGTTCCCGCCATCGCCGCGCTGGTCGGGCGGGCGAGTTGGTGGCCGTCCGGGGTGCGCGCGCGGCGGTCGCCGGCCAGGCGCGCCCGGCCACAGCCCGGTTAGCGGGCACACCCGATGGATGCGAACGATGTATGTGAAACTAGGAAAGCCGAGCGGTCAGGGGTAGCGATGCAGAAACTCCTCGCAGGAGTCACGGTGCTTCTAACTGTAAGCGCCGCAGGATATTTCGGCGTCGGGAACGTCTGCGCCGACGACACGCCGATCGGCGGCCCGCCGACGCCCGGAGCGCCGCGCGACCAGACCGCGTTCGCCCTCGGCGGCGCTCACGTTCTGGGCATTCCCTACGACGAGTACATCCGCCAGGAGGGCGCCCAGTGGTTCCCCGGGCAGAAACGGGAAATCGTCCGCTACCCGGCCGGGCAGGTTCAGGGCCACGTGCTGGAGCGGCTCTTCCCGGGCATCGGCAAGCTCGACGAGAACTTCCCCGGCCTGGGTCTGGACGGCCCCAGCGTCGGCGAGTCGGTCGACGTGGGAATCGGAAACCTCGACGCGGCGATCAAAACCGGACGCCCCGGTACGGCGATCGGCTTGTCGGAGGGCGGTTTCGTGGTCGACGGCGAGCAGGCGCGACTGGCCGACGACCCGACCGCTCCCCCGCCGAACACGCTCAACTTCGCCACCTTCGGCGACCCGATCGGGCGGCACGCCTTCGGTCAGAGTTTCCTGACCGCCATGTTCCCGGTGGGCAGCGTTGTGCCCGCACTCGACTACACCATGCCGCCGCCGTACGAAAGCCAATATGACACCGACAACTTCGTGGCCGCCTACGACTCGATCGCGGACTTCCCCGACCGGCCGGACAACTTGTTCGCTCTGGCCAACACGCTCATGGGCCTCGCCACGGGTCACACCGCGGTGGCCTTCACCAATGCCAGCATGGTGCCACCGCAGAACATCAGAACCACGGTCAACTCCAGGGGTGCGAAAATCACCACGATCATGGTCCCGGAAAAGCACCTGCCCCTGGTCATGCCGCTGGCCTACGTCGGCATCTCCGAGGACACTCTGAACAAGCTCGACGCCATCTTGATGCCCCGAGTCGACGCGGGCTACGCCCGCAACGACGACCCGTCCAACGCTCCGCTGCAGGTGGATCCGGTGCACGGCTTCGACCCCGCGGAGGTCACCGCGCCCGCCAACCAGGCGACCTTCGGCGGCGGCGCAGACCCCATCTCGCAGATTCTGGCCGGCGCCACGTCCGTGTTGTCCCACGGCGCGGGCCAAGCCGACCACTGACCTCGATGCGACGCATCGGACTCGATCAGACGGATTTGATGTGACCTCTACGCTTCAACCAACCATTCTCTCGATGCTGCACGGGCGTGCCAGCCTGCGGCCCGACGACATAGCGTTCACTTTCACCGATTACGGCGAGGACTGGGCGGGTGTTCCGGAAAGCCTCACCTGGTCGCAGCTATCCCGCCGAACGTTGAACGTGGCTCGCGAGCTCGACCTTCATGGGTCCGTCGGAGACAGGGCGGTGATCCTGGCTCCCCAGTCCCTCGACTACATCGCGGCGTTTCTGGGAGCCATGCAGGCCGGGTTGATCGCGGTTCCACTGCCATTGCCGCACCGCGGCTCGAGTTA
>JAQTVU010000076.1 GCA_028706695.1 Mycobacterium sp. | reverse complement strand
TGACCCGGTGGGCCAGCGAGGCCATCACCGCCTGCTGGCGCACCACGCGGTCCAGGTCGCCGCGCGGCAGCTCGTGGCGCTGTCGGACGAAGCTCAGCGCCTCGGGACCGCTGAGTCTCTGCTGGCCGGCCGGGAAGTCGGCGCCCGACAGCGGCTCGAACACCGGCTCTTTGAGGCAGACGTCGACGCCGCCGAGCGCGTCGGTGATCAACGCGAACCCGAGCAGCCCGATTTCGGCGTAGTGGTCGACGGTGACCCCGGTCAGGTCGGCGACGGTCTTGATCAACGCCTCCCGGCCGGCCTGGGTGCCCTGGGCCGCGGCGTCCCCTGCCGAGTCGCCGGCCCGGACCAGGTTGGCCCGCTTGGTTTCCCGCGTCTGGCCGTAGACGCCGTTGATCTTCGTCTTCCCCAGCCCGGGGGCCGCGACGTACGAGTCGCGCGGAATCGAGATCGCGGTGGCCGACTTCCCGTTGTTGGGAATCCGGACCAGGATGATCGTGTCGGTGTTGGTCGCTTCCTCGTCACCGGCGTGCAGCGTCTCGAGTTCCTCGGCCGACAGCGGGTTGCCGTGCGCATCGGTACGGCTGTCCACGCCCACCAGCAGGATATCGATCGCGCCGTCGTCGCCGCCGTTTCCCAGCGAGGATGCCGACATGTGGAAGATGCCGTCCTGAAACGACCGGACATTGCTCCAGGCGATGCCGGTGCCCAGCACGATCACCAGGGTCAGCGCAGTGACAACCACACGAATCACACGGTGCACAGGCATCACATTAGGTTACTTGCGACACTGATGCTTCCGGCGTAGCCGAACCCGGCGCGCCCGGGCTGTGACCCCGGCCGTCTTCCGGTCGTGCCAGACTCGGACCATGTCAGGCAGGATCGTGATCACCGGCGCGGGCGGGCAGCTGGGCGGTTGCCTGGCCGGACTGGCGGCCGATCGGGGCCGCGCCGTGTCGGCGTACACGTCGTCGCCGTGGGATATCACCGACCCCGCCGCCGCCATCGGCATCGTGCAGCGCGGCGACGTGGTGATCAACTGCGCCGCACACACCGACGTCGACGGAGCCGAGAGCGACGAGGCCCGCGCGTATGCGGTCAACGCCGAGGGACCCGGGCACATCGCGCGGGCCTGCGCGCGGGTGGGCGCCCGGCTGATCCACGTCTCCACCGATTACGTGTTCAGCGGCGTGTTCCACGACGCGGCCCCCCGTCCCTACGAGCCCGGCGACGCCGCCGCCCCCCGGGGGGTGTACGGCCGCAGCAAGCTCGCCGGCGAGCGCGCCGTGCGGGCGGCGCTGCCGGGGGCCCGGGATGGGATCGTTGTGCGCACGGCCTGGCTTTACACCGGCGGCACCGGCAAGGATTTCGTCGCCGTCATGCGCCGGTTGGCCGCCGGCGACGGGCCGGTCGACGTGGTCGACGACCAGACCGGCTCGCCCACTTACGTCGCCGATTTGGCCGCCGCGCTGCTGCAGATCCTCGACGACGGCGTGCCCGGGCCCGTGTTGCACGCCGCCAACGAGGGCGCGGTCTCCCGCTTCGAGCAGGCCCGTGCGGTGTTCGAGGAGTGCGGTGCCGACCCGGCGCGGGTGCGGCCGGTCGGCACCGACGAATTCCCGCGCCCGGCGCCGCGGCCGATTTATTCCGCGCTCGGCGGTCGGGAATCCCGGGCGGCGGGCCTCCGACCGTTGCGGCCCTGGCGCCCCGCGCTCGCCGCGGCGCTGGCCGCATCCGGGTTGAGCGGTGCCGCCGCCGTGCCGATACCCTCGACGCGTGACTGACGTCCTGCCGGTCGTGACGGTGACCTATTCACCGGGCCCCCACCTGGGGCGCTTCCTGGCCTCGCTGTCGCTGGCGACCGAGCGTCCGGTGAGCGTGCTGCTGGCCGACAACGGCTCGACCGACGGCACCCCGCAGGCGGCGGTCGAGTGCTATCCCAACGTGCGGCTCTTCCCGACGGGCGCCAACCTCGGCTACGGCACCGCGGTCAACCGGGCGGTGGCGAAGCTCGCCGAGAGCGGGGAGATCGACGACTGGCTGATCGTGGCCAACCCGGATGTGCAATGGGGTCCGGGCAGCATCGACGCGCTGCTGGACGCCGCCGGGCGCTGGCCGAACGCGGGCGCGCTCGGCCCGTTGATCCGCGACCCGGACGGGTCGGTGTATCCGTCGGCGCGCCACCTGCCCAGCCTGGTCCGTGGCGGCATGCATGCCGTGGTCGGGCCGTTCTGGAAGGGCAACCCGTGGACGGCGGCATACCGTCAGGAGCGGATCGAGCCGAGCGAACGGCCGGTCGGCTGGCTGTCGGGGTCGTGCCTGCTGCTGCGCCGGTCGGCCTTCGGCCAGGTCGGCGGATTCGACGAGCGCTACTTCATGTACATGGAGGACGTCGACCTGGGGGACCGGCTGGGCCGGGCCGGCTGGCTGAGCGTCTACGTGCCGTCGGCGGAAGTGCTGCACCACCGGGGCCACTCGACCGGTCACGATCCCGCCAGCCACCTGGCGGCCCATCACAAAAGCACATACATTTTCCTCGCCGACCGGCACGCCGGTTGGTGGCGGGCGCCGCTGCGCTGGACGCTGCGCGGATCCCTGGCGCTGCGGTCCCGGCTGATGGTGCGCAACTCGACGCGCGGCGGTTGAGCGAACGTGGAAGGGCGGTACTGAGGTGGCGAACCTCCCGGTCGACGCGGTGATCCTGGTCGGCGGCAAGGGCACGCGGCTGCGGCCGCTGACGCTGTCGGCGCCCAAGCCGATGCTGCCCACCGCCGGGCTGCCGTTCCTCGGTCATCTGCTGTCGCGGATCGCCGCGGCCGGCATCGAGCACGTGATCCTGGGCACGTCCTACCGCGCCGAGGTGTTCGAGGCCGAGTTCGGCGACGGCTCCAAGCTGGGCCTGCAGATCGACTACGTGACCGAGGCGAATCCGCTGGGCACCGGTGGCGGCATCGCCAACGTCGCGCCCAAGCTGCGCAACGACACCGTGATGGTGTTCAACGGCGACGTGCTCTCCGGCGCCGACCTGGGCGAACTGCTGGCGTTCCACCAGACCAACCAAGCCCACGTCACCTTGCATCTGGTGCGAGTCGGCGACCCGCGGAACTTCGGCTGCGTGCCCACCGAGAACGGCCGGGTCACCGCCTTCCTGGAGAAGACGGAGGATCCGCCGACCGACCAGATCAACGCCGGCTGCTACATCTTCCAACGGGGCATCATCGAGCGGATCCCGCGCGGCCGGGAGGTCTCGGTCGAACGCGAGGTGTTCCCGGCGCTGCTCGCCGACACCGCCGTCATGGTCTGCGGCTACGTCGACGCGACGTATTGGCGCGACATGGGCACGCCGGAGGACTTTGTCCGCGGATCGTCGGATCTGGTCCGCGGGATCGCCCCGTCGCCGGCCCTGCGCGGGCACCGCGGTGAGCAGCTGGTGCACGACGGCGCCGCGGTCTCTCCGGGTGCGGTGCTGATCGGCGGCACCGTCGTCGGCCGCGGTGCCGAGATCGGACCCGGGGTGCGGCTAGACGGTGCGGTGATCTTCGACGGCGTCAAGGTCGAGGCGGGCAGCGTGATCGAGCGGTCGATCGTCGGCTTCGGGGCGCGCATCGGCCCCCGGGCCCTGATCCGCGACGGGGTGATCGGCGACGGCGCCGACATCGGTGCGCAGTGCGAGTTGCTGCGCGGCGCCCGGGTCTGGCCCGGCGTCTCCATTCCCGACGGCGGGATCCGCTACTCGTCCGACGTGTAGGCCACCAGTACCAAGCCTCCGGTCCTTCTCCAGGGGCCGCACGCCCACCCGGCTCACTTCCTGACCAGCAGGTCGCCGACCTGCACCGGGTCGCGCGGCCCGGACGGCTCCTCGGCGTAGCCGATGGCGACGGCGCCCAGCGGCTCCCAGTCGGGGGGCAGCTGCAGCTCGGCGCGGACCAGCTCGGCGGCAAAGATCGTCGACCCGATCCAGCAGCTGCCCACGCCGCGCACCGCCAGCGCCACCAGCAGCGCCTGCACGGCCGCCCCGACCGCGACCGTGAACATGGTGTGTTCGGCGTCGGTGCGCGCGGCGTCGGGATAGCTGTGGGCGCCGTCGGGAACCAGGAACGGGATGACGACCTCCGGTGCGTCATAGAGAATCTGGCCGCGCGCCACGCGCCGTTCGATGGACTCGGCGGGCCTGCCGTCACCGGCGAGGTCCGCGCGCCACTTGTCTTTCATCCGGTCCAGCAGCCGGACCCGGGTGGCCGCGCGCTGCAGCCAGACGAACCGCACCGGCCGGGCGTGGTGCGGGGCCGGCGCGGTCAGGGCCTCGGCTACGGCGGACTCGACCAGCTCCGGCGGCACCGGCTGGTCGCTGAACCGGCGCACCGACCTGCGCAGCAGCTGGGCCTGCCGGCGACCCATGTCGAGGGCTTCGGCGGTGCCGAGCCAGAACAGGTCTTCGGTGCCCGGTCGCAGCAGTTGCCGGGCCGTCGAGCCGTCGTCGGCGACGTGCAAACCACGCACGACGGCCACCGGCAGCGCGGCCAGTTTGCCCTTGACAAGGTCGGCGGCCGCGGCGATCTCGTCGGCGACGGCGACCTCGGTGACGTGCAGCTCGTTGCCGTGCCGGTCGACCGCGCCCGAATAGTTGTGCAGCACGGCCACTCCGGCCGCTCCGACCGCGGCATCGGTTTGGCCGTGGCGCCAGGCGCGGCCCATGGTGTCCGTGACGACCACCGCGACGTCGACGCCGAGCCGCTCGCGCAGCCGGCCGCGCAGCGCCGCGGCGCTGGCGTCCGGGTCGACCGGCAGCAAGGCCAGTTGGTCGCGGCCGACGTTGGAGCCGTCCACGCCGGCGGCCGCCTGGACCAGCCCGAAGCGGTTCTCGGTGATCAGCGTGTGCCCCTTGCGTGCCAGCACGCGCACCGCTTCACGGTCGACCAGTTTGCGCCGCAGCCGATCCCGCTGCTCGGCATCCGGCGGTGCCGGCACCAGCCGGCCCTCGCACTTGGACACCACCTTGCTGGTCACCACCACGACGTCGCCGTCGCGCAGCCACGGCGCCGCCGCCGCGACGGCCGCGCCCAAGTCGTCGCCGGGCCGGAACTCGGGCAGCCCGGCGACCGGCAGGATCCCGATGGCGGACGCCGAGCCGTGCTCGGTCACGCCGCCACGCCCGCAAGCTGCAGCCCGGCGCGCACCATCGCCGCCGTCGCCTTCGGGTCGGTCATCAACAGCGGTAGCGAGCGCACCGCGACACCCTCGAGCTCGGCCTCGAAACCGGCTGTGAAACCGGCCTCGTCACCCTCGTGCACCAGCCAGCAATCCAGCAGTCCGGTCGCGCGGCGCGCCCCGTAAAGCCGGCCGACGGCCTCGGCGGTGGACTCCACCCCGATCACCGATAGGCAGATGTCGGCCATGCCCCGCAACGGCTTTCCACCGACGATGGGCGAGTAGCCGACTACCGGGGCGGGGGCGGCGCGCAGCGCGCCGCGGACGCCGGGGACGGCCAGGATTGCGCCGATGCTCACCACCGGGTTGGACGGCGCCAACATGATGACATCTGCCTCGGCGATTGCCGTCACCACGTCGTTTGTGGCGCTGGCTTTTTCGGCGCCGACGAAGACGAAGCTGTGGGTGGGGACCCGGGCCCGGTAGCGCACCCACCACTCCTGGAAGTGGATCGCGCGCCGGCCGTCGCCGGCCGGATCGGTGATCACCGCATGCGTCTCGCAACGGTCGTCACTGGCCGGCAGCAACCGTGCGCCGGGTTGCCAGCGGTCACACAGCGCCGTGGTGATCTGCGTCAGTGGGTAGCCCGCATGCAGCATCTGGGTGCGCACCAGGTGGGTGCCGAGATCCTTGTCGCCCAAGGCAAACCAGTCCGGCTGCACACCGTAGCGCGCCAATTCCCCTTTGGCGTGCCAGGTTTCGTCGCGGTGACCCCACCCTCGCCGCGGATCGACCGCACCGCCCAAGGTGTACATGCAGGTGTCCAGATCCGGGCAGACCCGCACTCCGTGGATCCAGGCGTCATCGCCGATGTTGACGACCGCGGTTAGCTCATGGCCGGATTCGGCGCCCGGTTGCGGGGCGAACCGGCCCAGCCCGAGCAGCTGCTGGACCCCCAGCAGGAAGCGGGCGCCGCCGACGCCGCCGACCAGAACCGTGACCTTCACAGTGGTTGACAGTACTGCCCGGCGACAATGCGCTCCGCGACGGCGAACCGGTGCGGAGCCGGGCGGTGGGGGCGGGCCGGCGGTAGCTGTGATGGACACGCCGAGTGACCGGAACAACAGAAACGCCGAAATTCAATCACGAGATGATATGGAAATGCGCCGTCAGGCTTGACCCGGCAGATTAACCCGTGTCTAATCACACCAGTGTCATTCCCGGTTGGCGCCGTTTCCGGTGTCGCAGACCGAGATTCGATCACATGTTCGAAATTGCCGGTACATCAGAACAATGGGAACCTGCACTCTTTCAATCAAGCTGAGGAGGCGGACGACGCATGACTTACCAACACCTTTGGGGCGTTATGGCAAGCACACCGGACACCGCAATAGGCTCGGCCCCGGCGGCGGTCACCCGGCCGCAGCTGACCGTGGTTCCCGATGCGCCGGTCGCATTCGAGCCCGAGCCCTTGCCGCCGGCAACCCCGGATCAATGGCAGAACCGCGCGCTATGCGCGCAAACCGATCCCGAGGCCTTCTTCCCGGAAAAGGGTGGCTCCACCCGGGAGGCCAAGAAAATCTGCCTGGGCTGCGAGGTGCGCGACGAGTGCCTGGACTATGCCCTGGCGCACGACGAGCGCTTCGGCATCTGGGGCGGGCTTTCCGAGCGGGAGCGTCGCCGCCTCAAGCGCGGCATCATCTGAGACCCGAAACCGCAACCGGCGGTTCATTCGTCGTCGATCGTCGGATCGATGACCGATGGTTCGACGTCCAGGTAGATAGCCACCTGGGCCACCAGAATCTCATGCAGCAATTCGCCAAGTTCGACGGTGTCTTTCGCCCGTCGCTCAATCGGCTTGCGGAACAAGACAATTCGCGCTCGGGTGGAATTACCGCGAACGTCGACGCCGGCCGGGATCAACCGCGCCAGCGCGATCGGGCCGTCGGCGACCACCTCGGGCGGCCATTGCACGCTGTCGGGATCCCTGGCCGCGATACGCGGAATCTCGTCGACGGCGACGTCGAGTTCTTTCAGCCGTTCCGGCCAACGCCGCTCGATGGGCTCGTAGGCCTCGAGCACCGCCATGTCGAACCGCTCGGCCCGGCTGCGCCACCCCGGCACCGTCGGGGGCAACAGTGGGCCGCGCAGGCCGCGGCCCCGTCGAGAGGCGCGGCGCGAAACCGGCCGGCCCGCCGCCCGCTCGTTGCGGCCGAAGCCCCGCGAATCGCTCACGCGCCCGATGGTAACGGTTGCACATCGGCGGTCGACCGGTTGCGCGTGTCCGGCGCTTCGGCGGCGTTTCCGCACGATAGCCTTTCGATCGTGAACGTGCCCCGTCGCTGTTGCCGGCCCGGGTGTCCGCACTACGCCGTGGCGACCCTGACGTTCGTCTACTCGGACTCGACGGCGGTGGTGGGCCCACTCGCGACCGCGCGGGAACCGCATTCCTGGGATCTGTGTGTCGGCCACGCCGGCCGGATCACCGCGCCCCGCGGATGGGAACTCATGCGCCACGCCGGCCCGCTTCCCACCCACCCCGAAGAGGACGACCTGGTCGCGCTGGCCGACGCGGTCCGCGAGGGTGGTCGCGGCGGCGAGTGTCCGGCGGCGGAGCCCCGCAACGGCTTCTCCGATCCCCGCATCCGGCCCGGCGGAGCGCATGCCGCCGCGCCCGGCGGTGATCTGCTCGCGCCGCCGGAGCACCATTCCGGACGCCGCCGCGGCCATCTGCGGGTGTTGCCCGATCCGGCCGACTAGCGGCGGCGCCCCCACACACCCACCGTTGCCGCCCCTGCCTCCGGCGGACCTATAGGCTGACGCCGAAGAGTCCACACCGTAGGAGTTCCGCATGTCTCGGTCCGCCGCGACGGTCCATCGTGTTGTCAAGGCGTATGACGTACGTGGCGTGGTCGGCGAAGAACTCGACGAGGCGCTGGTCACCGACCTGGGGGCGGCGTTCGGCAAACTGATGCGCACTG
>JAQTVU010000075.1 GCA_028706695.1 Mycobacterium sp. | reverse complement strand
GGCCGATACGGTGAGCAGTTTAAGTAGTTTGAATGTCATGGCCTGTTCCTTCTCCTTGGTTTCAACCGGGTCATGGGTTTTGGTGAGTCTGTGGTTGTGAGCGATGCAGCGTCGGTCCGTCATGGGTCAACCCGCTGCCGGGGGGCGCGCGATGACGCGAGGGCGAAATCCATAGATGGGGGCGCTGAACTCGTCTTCGTGCAGCCCGGTCGCGCCGGCCAGGGGCAGCCCGGGCATGCCCACGGACCCGGTGTCTTCCAGCACCATGGGGGTGGCGTTGCTCAGGCTCTGGTAGGCCCCGGCCCCGATGCGGCTGGTCGCAGCGGCGACCGGACTGACCGTCGCCCCGCTCGCACCCCACGCCGGGGGCACCGAGACGGCTCCGACCAGGCTGGCGTGTCCGACCTGGGCCGACACCGTCGCGGCGGTCAGGCTTGGCAGGCCTGGGGCCACCCCGATCGGCCCGGTCAGAGCCAGCCCCGCGGCCAGATCGGATATGTCGACCGATGCGCCGCCCTGGGTGGCGTACAGAAAGCTGTAGGCGGTAACCGAGTCGATCATCGACGTCGGGTTCATCATCCCGTTGGTTGTCATGGCGTTGGAGAAGTTGGAGATCGTGTTGTTGTTGAGCACGCCGCCAAGCAGCGTGCCGCTGTTGCCGTCGATGAGGTTGAGCAGTCCGGCCAGGCCCGCGGTGGAGGTGTCGGTGTTGGGCGCCAGGCCCAGCCACGCGAAGAGATTGGAGGACGATGCCGGGCTCGCCGCCGGGGCAGTCGAGCTGGAAGCGGCCTGGTTGACGCCCCGGGTTGCGCCCCCGGCTTTGGTGCTGGACGACGGTGCGGTCAGCGGAGTCAACTGGGTGGCCGCCGCCGAATTGCGCGCGTAGCCGTTCATGGCGGCGGCGTCCTGCGCCCACATGGCGGCGTACCGGGCTTCGTTGGCCGCGATCGCCGCGGTGTTCTGCCCGAGGATGTTGGTGGCCACCAGCGTCGCCTGCTGTGCGCGGTTGGCGGCGATCACCGGCGGGGGCACCGTCTCGGAAAACGCCGTTTCGTAGGCGGCCGCCGCGGCCTGGGCCTGGGCGCCGGCCTGCTCAGCCTGTGTCGCCGCGAGGGCGAGCCATTCCAGGTAGGGCTTCGCCGCGGCCGACATCGACATCGACGACGGGCCCAGCCAGTTCTCGTCGGTCAGCTCCGTGATGATCGAACCGTAGGCGGCTGCCGTGGAACGCATTTCGCCGGCGATCCGGTTCCAGGCGGAGGCGGCGGCGCTCATCGACGCGGAGCCCGGCCCCGAATACATCCGGGCGGAGTTGATCTCCGGCGGCAACATCGCGAAATCCAGCATGGCTCTTCTCTCCTGCACTCTGCGAAAGCTGTTATCCGGCGGCCGGTGGGCGCGGGATCACGACAGGTCGGAATCCGTACTTCGGAATGGCGCGGCGCCGCCCGGCCGCGCCGGTGATCGGCCCCGCAAAGCCGCCCGGCCCGCCCGTCGCCGGCCCGCCCGCGGCCGGCGAGGAGCCGATGTCGCTCAGTCCGCTGACCGGCGTGGCCACGTCCGCGGGGCTGATCGCCGCCGCCGACGCCCAACCGGGGGGCACCGACACCGATCCGACCAGGCTGGCGTGGCCCATCGCCGCGGACGCTGCGGATCCGGTGACCGCGTTGGACGCCACACCGGCGAAACCTGCCTCGGGGAGCACTTCGGAGCTCGCCGCGGCGATGTCGCCCAAACCCGACAGCAGGCCCCCGCTTTTGGCGGCCCCGATGAGGAAGCTGAAACCTGCGACGGATCCCAGGATGAAGTTCGGCGCGAAGGGACCACCCGCGAGGGCTCCGTTGACGACAGTGCCGGAGAAGAAGTTGCTGGCCAGGAAGTCCGCCAGCGCCGAGCCGTTGGTGTCGTTCAGAGTGCCTGCCAGCCACGACGGCAGCGAACCCCACGACGCGGGCGATGCCGTCGATGCGGCGGGGGTAAGGCTCGACTGCACGGTGCCGACCGGTGTTCGCCCCGCCTGAGCGACCGCCGCGGCCTGGTTGGCCACCCCGTCGGTCCGGGTGTCGGCCGGCGGAGCGGCGAGCGGAGTCAACTGGGTGGCCGCCGTCGAGTCGTTGGCGTAGCCGTTCATCGCGGCGGCGTCCTGGGCCCACATGGCGGTGTACTCGGCCTCGTTGGCTGCGATCGCGGGAGTGTTCTGGCCGAACACGTTGGTGGCCACCAACATGGCAAGCTGTGCGCGGTTGGTCGCGACAACGGGCGGGGGCACCGTCGCCGCGAACGCCGACTCGAAAGCGGTCGCGGCCGCGAAAGCCTGGCTTGCAGTCTGCTCGGCTTCAGCGGCCACCGCGTCGAGCCAGATCAAGTACGGCGTGGCCGCAGCCAGCATCGACATCGACGACGGACCCAGCCAGCCGGTGGCTGTCAGCTCCGCGATCACCGAGTTGCACGATGCCGCCGCCGAGCGCATTTCGGCGGCGATCGTGTTCCACGCGCCGGCGGCGGCCAGCATTGATCCCGACCCGGGTCCGGAATACATTCTGGCCGAATTGATTTCAGGCGGCAGCACTGCGAAGTCAAGCATTGGCCCTCACCCGTTCATCGGGTCGCAGCGGCGTTGGTTGCTTCGGTGGCGGCATACGATCCGGCGCTGGCCGCCAAAGTGGCCACGAACTTCTCGTGCATTTCGGCGGCCTGGGCGCTCAATGCCTGAAAGGTCTGGGCATGCCGGACGAACTGAGCAGCCGTCAGCATCGACACGACGTCGGAGGCGGCGGGCACCACACCAGTCATCGGCGGAGCCGTGGCCGCGCGCTCACTGGCCAGTGCCGAACCGATCTGCTGAAGGCGAACGGCCGCAACGGCCAACGACTCTGGCTGTGCGATAACGAACATGATCGAAGGTCTCCTCACAAAATCCAGGCACCATGGTGCCCTAGAGAACGTAGTCGATAATGAGTATCATTTTCAATCCCGGCATAGCCCCGCGGGCAGGTTTTGAGTGCAGGCGTCGCGACAACACCGCCCGAATAAGGCTAGGCTAGCCTTATTGGCATTGGCAAGTAATTTACGACAGTTTCGACTCGAGCTACTGGCGCTGGCGGTCGCCCACGAGGCGTGAGGTCCGCTACCTCAAATCAGAGCCGAGTTCAGATAGAGGAGCGGCCACCAGTGGATCGAATCGAAATGGCCGTCGGATAAGGATAGGGACTATCGCCGGGAGTCATCTCGCTCCTCACCTCCTCGCGGCCGGGGCATGCGCGGATGCCATCGTGCGCACATCGGGAGTGGGAGTCCGAGCTGAAACTCGAGCTTCACACCCCTCTCGTCAGAGCTTTGGCACCACACGTCGTATCCGGCCCAAACCGGAAGCCACTTGGGCTCAACCCTTAAGCCGGGAAGAGCTGTCCTGACCCTGGGCGTCTTTCGACGTTCGAGGTCAGTGGCCTATGTCCGTGCAGACGCCTCACCTAGCGAGGTGCTTGCTAAGATCATGGTGACACCGAAAGCAGCGGGAGTCAAGGGAAGCCGCAGCGCCGTGGCGATGCTGCGCGACCCGCGCGGTCGGCGCCGGGGCAGCCGGCGCGGCGCGGCCCGGTTTCACCCGTTGCCGAACCCGTCGGGCAGCGGGCTGCTACTCCGGCTTCTTCTCGGCCACGGCCGCGCTGAGGCCTTCGGCGAGGTCCTCGCGCGTGAGCTCCTTGAACCGACGCAGTTGCTGCTCGCTGAACTCGGTGAAGTCGCTGGCCAGCACGGCGTCGAGGTCGTCGTCGTCCAGCCGGAAACTGCGGTGATCGCGGGCCTTTTCCACAACATTGCGCACGAAACCGGCATTACCGAGGGTGTCGATGCCGCGGATCAGATCCCCCTCTTCCGAGTAGCTCTCGTCGAGGTAGAACTTGGTATAAGACGGCAGCAGCACCTCGGCGGCGTCATCGGTGATGACGTCCTCGTTCTCCCGGCCCATCAATTTGGTCAAGGCGAGAAGCTCCTCCGGGGTATAGCTGAAAAACTCGATCACCGTTGAAAAGCGCCGCCGCAGACCCTGGTTCACCTCGAGCATCTTGTCCATGGCTTTGGCGTAGCCCGCACCGAAGACCACCAGCTCGTCGCGGTGGTTCTCCATGTACAACAGCAGCGTGTTGATGATCGCGTTGCCGTAGGGGTCGCCCTGCGAGTAACCCTTCTCGTGCAGGGTGTGCATCTCGTCGAAGAAAACCGCCCCGCCTAACGCTCCTTCAAGCATCTCCTCGGTGTTCTTCTCCGCGTCCGCCATGTAGCGGCCCAGCAGTTTGGTACGACTGGTCTCCACCACCATCGGCTTGCGCAGCACGGTCAACCCACACAGCTGCTTGGTGAACGCTCGGGCCACCGACGTCTTACCGGTGCCCGGCGGTCCCAGCAGCAAGGTGTGCCGCGATGTCACCGGCACCGGGAGGCCCATCTTGGCGCGGGCCAGATTCACCTTGGTGGTCGACTTGATGAGTTTGATTTCCCGCTTGGCGCGTTCCATGCCGAGCATGGCGTTCAGCTCGGCATCGCCCACGGCCAGATACTTCGCGGCCTCCGCGGCGTGGCGGGCGGCCTCGGTTTCCGCACGGGATGGCGCGCTATCCGGATCCCATGGATCGGTCCGGGCCTCGATGGTCTCCGGGTCGGTCAGGACCAGCCGGTAGTTGGGGTTGTCGAGGGCCTCCCTGGCCGGCGTGAACTTTGCATCCCGCGAGTACACCCGCCGCAGCAGCTCGACGGCCTCGTCCTCGCGACCCACGTGCCGCAAACACATGCCCTGGGTGTACAGGGCGATGTTGGCCGCGCCCGGAACCCGGTCGCCCTCGATAGCTTCCTGTCCCCGCCGGAAGGCCTCCTCGAAGACGCCCAGCGACGCCAACGCAGTGGTGGCCATCGCCGCGCCCGCGGCCTTCAACTCCGGATGCCGCCAGGGCTTTCCCTCGGGGAACTGAGTGAGCACGTCCGGCCAACGCCCGGTGCGGAAGTACAGCACTCCGCGCATGTAGGTGACGAGTTCCTCATCGAAAGGATGGCGGGGCTCGATGCTGTCGAGCAGCTTCGCCGCCTCCGCGTAGCGCTTGGCTTCGGCTAGAACGGCGGCGTACGCGCACGCCAGCGACTCCACGCTGGTGATCGCGAGCTTCAGGAACAGCCCGTCGGACACTTCGGGGCGAAATTGCAGATCGGTGACGCCCAGTCGACGGGTCTCCCACCCGAACGTCTTGACCGACGCCCACGCGGCGGAAATCACCTCGATGCTCTGCTCGCCCGCCAGCACCCGCGCCAGCCACCCGTCGCACATCGCCGGGTCCAGGCTGGTCGCCGTGGTGAACATCTGAGCCGCCACCTGCGGGTTGTGACTGGGCTGCAACCCGTTGACCGAGATGCCGGACGCCAACAAGCCGGCGACCATTGCGTTACGGGCGTCCTCGGCGGTTGATTGCGACCGTGTCATAGGCCTGTCGGCACGTTCGCCGTGTTCTCCTGGACCTGTCCGACCGGCAGCACCAGATCGTCGTCATCGAAGAGTTCCCGGCTCGGCACGACGAGCAATGAGCGGCTCGTCGGGGCGGGCAAACCGGCCCGCACCGCGGCGAGCTGTCGCCCGGTGAGCCGGTTGAGGCCCGCCCACACCTTTCTGGGCAGCCGGCTTTCGCTGTGGTACCGCACCCAGGCGGACACCTCGGGTCGGCCGCGAAGCGTGGTGAGCCGGACCGTGACCACGGTCGCGCCGATCGCGGGGTCGTCGGCAAGCAAAAGTTCTTCCAGGGACTCGCTGGTGATGTCCGACGGTGTCAGCCAGAAGCTCGCCACGAAGCCGTTCAGGTGCTTGAGGTGCCGCCAGCCGGGCCGGCTCCACGTCGGCTCCAGGTCGGCCAGCACAGCGCTGTCGACCTCGGTGAGCTCGGCGGCCGTCAACGGCCTGGCCGAACACATCTGGGCGTCCAGGTCCTGAGCGAGCCGCTCGGTCGCCGCCACCAAGGTCGACGCCAGTGAATCGCGCGCCGCAACAGCGGCAACGTTGCGCAGCGGATCCATCCGCAGCACAAGCCAGGTGCGTCGCATGTAGGAGGTGGGGCGATCACTTACCAGCCCCCACTCTTCGGGACCCCAGTCCTCGAGCGCGGACAGTTCGGCCGCGTTGCCGCCCCGGCGCGTCTTCACCGAGAGAATGTCGATGCTGTCGAGGTGGATGTCGAACTGCCGCAAGCCGTCGGCGACCGCCCGCACCCGCAGCATCGTGGACTTCGCATGACTGCGATGGCGGCCGTCCTCCGCGCCGCTGTCCACCGCGATCACGCTGACCAGCCGCCCGTCATGCTCACGAACCCCGACCTTGTCGCGGCCGAACCGGCGCTGGCAGTCGTGCGCCGGCGCGCATCCTGCAGCCAATGTGGTGCCCGGGTCGGCGGACCAATCCCACACCCACGCAGCCAACCCCGACGTCACCGTGATCCCGTGGTAGGTGATCAGCGACAACAACGTCACCAGGGCCGCCAGCCCGACACCGACCCACCATGCGATGCGATAGTGGCCCTGCCACGAGTCGGGGCAGTGACTGGCCACCACCAGGATCGCGATGTCGACCATGAACACCGCGGTGACCCGCGGCCACGACAACGACAATCCGAACTTGCGCTGCGCCTTCATCGTCGCCCCACCCTCATCGCTGCTTACGCGTTCGCTTCATCAACATCGCTATGCCAAACACCGCGCCGCCTATCAGGAGCGCGCCGGTCAATCCGCCCGCGGCCACCCACACCGGCACCTCGTCGGGTGGCGGGGCAGGTTTGGGCAGGTTCAGCGGCGCCGAGAGTCGCTGCGGCGGCTTGATCGGCCCAACGGAGACGTCCCAGGTCAGCGCCGCCACCGGGTCGATGACACCGTAGCCGACCTGGTTGTCCACGCCGCGGGCCGGCGCCCGGGCGGTACGGATCAACCGGTTGATGACCTGGTGTGCCGACAGGTCGGGATACTTCGCGCGCACCAGCGCCGCCACCCCGGACACGATTGCCGTCGAGAAGCTGGTGCCCGACGGAACCAGCAGCGTGTTGTCGGGACCGTCGATCGCGTTGATCAGGCCGTCGTCACGAGGCGAGAGACCGGCGACGTCGGTTCCCGGCGCGGCTATCCCCACCCACGGTCCGGCCAGGCTGGTCGATCCCTGGCCCTGGCCCTGGGTCAGCGGCCGGCCCTCGGTGTCGACCGCACCGACGGTCAGGACGTAGTCGCTGAACCAGGAGGGCGTCACCACCGTGGTGACGGCATTCCAGTCGCGCGGGTCGTTGGGCTGCAGCGGATCGAAGAGCGGGTTTTGTTTGCAGTCCTTCTTGCTGGTGTCACCGGCGGCGGAGACGATGACGACGTTCTTGTCCACCGCCGCGTACCGGACCGCGGCACCCAGCGACCGCTGATCGATGATGTTGCGCGCGCTCATGCAGGTCACATCGGAGATGTTGATGATCTCTGCGCCCATGTCGGCAGCATGCACAATCGCCCGCGCCATCGTCTCGACATCGTCGATCTTTGCCCGCGTCTGCGGGTCCTCGTCGCCGGTGTAGGCATCCTTGAGGCCGAAGGCCTGGCTGGACTGGCGGATCGAGATGATGTCGACGTCCGGCGCGATCCCGCTGTACGCGTCTGAAGGCTGCGCGGCCATCGGCTGCGGTGACGGGCCAGGTTTGGGCGTCGGGTCGTCGAAGGGCCGCGGGTCACGCGGGTTGTCGACCGGGACCACGTGCCCGCCGCCGGAGTAACCGGGAATGGTCACCGTACCGCCGCCATGGCTGCCCGACGGGGCCTGCGCGCCGGGTGCCGGGGCCTGTGCGCCGGGTGCCGGGGCCTGTGCGCCGGGTGCCGGGGCCTGTGCGCCGGGTGCCGGGGCCTGCCCGCCGGGTGCGGGGGCCTGCCCGCCCGGCGGTGGGGCCCCGTTCTCATCCGGCGACGGTGGAACCATCGTCACGGTCTGAGGCAACGGCGACAGCGTCACCGTCTGCGGCGGCGGCGCTTTCGGGGGCGGTTCGGTGGTCGGAATGGTGACCGGCTTGCGCGTCGCCGGCGGCGGCGCGCTCGCGCCGTTAGCCGGTGCGGCGCCGATCATCGACGCCACGATGGTGCCGTGGGCGTCGC
>JAQTVU010000074.1 GCA_028706695.1 Mycobacterium sp. | reverse complement strand
ACTGGAACTGCGCCTCGTCGACCGGGGCGAGCCCCAGGGGTCGATCTACGCCGGTATCCCGATCACCTTCAACCGTCCGGTGTGGCGGGTAGACATCTTCGGATCCACAGAGAGCCCGCCTGGGATGTTGGACCGGGCCCATCACCACCCTCGTTTCGACGGTTGGGAGCCCGGACGACGGCATTTCGTGCCCGAACTGTCAGCCGACCCGCTGTCCTGGCTCGTCGACCAGCTCGCCGACCCGGCCGGCGTGCTGGCCCGGGCAGGTGTCGACGCTGATCTGGTCACCGAAGCCGACAAGACCGGGCTCGCTGCGGCGGCCCCGCAGATCGTCGCCGCGGTGAAACGGATGCTCGACGCCGTGCGGGATGGGGAATTGGCCCCGGCGCCCGCCGAGCCGGTTGCCGCCGCCCGCACCGGCTGGCTCTGATCTGATGTGACCCGGCCGGGCATTTTGATCCCGGCTCATCCGATCATGTCCGACGAGCATGGTTATCCGACCGGGACGGTTACGGCTGTCCTGTGCAACCAGCACGGCTCAGCCGGCAAACCGGCGATGGTCCGGCAAGCACCGGGCAGGTAGGTCCAAATCCACTCGGCCGCAACCGGATTGCTGAGGAGGGTCCGACTCATCTGAACGCGGTCGGCAGCTGTTGTCGGTGCGGGCGTCGCCGAGGGTTGATCAGGGTGCAAAGCCAGGCAGCGCCCCGCACCAAGCATGGGCTGCGCCTTCATGTCCGACGCCTCGCACGCCAAAGCCAACGGGCTGACGCCCGCGCGGGATGGCGTCTGCCCACGCTCAGCGCCCATGGCTTTGGCGTCATACGGCGCAACGCGATCGACGACATGGCTTCGGCATGGTCGATGGTGCTTTCACTCAGCGGCTGGCATCGCCGTCCACGGCGCCGGTTACGGAGCCGCCAGTTTGCCTAGGCCTTTACTTAGCTACAGTTGGTATGTAAAGTCCGGTCCAGATTCAGTCCCGGTATGGGTGTTTCAATTGTCGCGGCGGCACCGCCGCCCGCTTGGTCGGCGTGTTAGGAGCAAAGATGACGCTTCGAGATCCGCGGGTGTCATGCCGCACTCGCCCGGGACATCGCGCCCGATGAGAACGTTCTGCTCGCTCGGGTGCAGCGCCTGTACCACAGGTGGCCCTGAAACATGACCAGCGTTTCGTCCTTGAGGTCAATAACAGCGGGCTGCGGCCTCACGCAACTCGATCAGTGCCGCGCTGCCCCCCGCCCGTCGGTCCCGATGGGACTGTACCGCGTGGCGGCTGGGTCGTAGATGAGCGCCGAGCGGATCGGGTCGAAAACGCCACCTCCACCGGACCACGGGCGCGGCGCCAAGTACCTCCCAATCGGCGTGATCGACGTTGAACTTAGCGTGCCGCCAACCGAACTCGTCGACGACACGACCGAGTTCGTGCTCGTTTCCGAGCAGGAACCGCCGGCGGCGGTCCTCAAGGTGGCCCGTGGCTTCCTGGGCCGCATGGAACTGCGCGCCCAGCGGCGCGTGCTGTCTGAACTTGCCATCCATCCGCGGCTGGACGCCGAATGGCGCGAACTGCTGCCGCGAATCCTGGCCTTCGGCGGACGCGGCAACGCGACCGTGTCTGTGGAATCTTTCCGGCCGGGCGTCGACCTGGCCGATTTGCTGGCATGCCACCCGGATCGCCTCGAGCAACTGACCGCCGCGGCGTTGACGGCGATCGCCCCGCTGCACCGGCGGACGACCACGTTCGTCGGTGTCCGCAACGGCTGCATGTTGCGCCGATGGCTCGCGGAACGGTTGACGGCGTTGACGAACATCTGCCACCGGCTGGATCCGGGCCGGGCGCCGACGGCGGAGCTGCTCGCGGCGGTGCTGCTGCGCGACGTGCGCGGATGGCAGTTACCGCTGGGCTGGACGCACGGCAGCTACCTGCCGGGCAATGTCCGGGTTGAGGGCCGCGAAGCCCGCGTCACGGGCATCGTCGACTGGGGCGGGGCGGGGCGGGGTCGGGGCGGCCGGCGCTGATCGATGACTACCTGCTGATCCTTGCGGCGAGTTGCCAGGTCGAGCGCGCTGCGCTGGGCGAGGTCGTCACCGAGCGGCTGCGGGTGGGTGGGCTCTTGGAACGGGAACGTAACGCGCTGCGCGCCGCTCACGGGCGATGCCGCACCGACGATGTCGAGGGCGGCGTCGACGAGCGAACCGCCGTTTTGCTCACCTGGCTGCACCGTGTCGCCGACACGTGGAGTAAGCGCTCCATCCGCCCGAACCACCATGTCTGGTGGGCCACCAATGTGGCGCCGGTGCTTGACGCCGCCTCCAGATGACAACCGGCCGCGGTCGTCGGACCGAGGCGAAACGCATCGAGGAGTGAGAATGCGAAGCGGCCATGCATAGTTGTTCATGTCGTTGTTCATGTCGTTGTTCATCGTCGGATCGGAGTAGTCGATAATGCGCGCTCTCGTCACCGGCGCTGCCGGATTCATCGGATCCACCCTGGTCGACGGCCTGTTGGAAGAGGGATACGACGTCGCCGGAGTCGACAATCTCAGCGCCGGCTCACCCGCGGCCAATCTTTACTCCGCGCACCGGCACGGAGGTCCCGGCCGCTTCACGCTGGTGGCGGTCGACATCCGCCATCCCGAACTGTGCGAAGTCGTCGCGGAATTCAACCCCGATGTGGTGTTCCACCTGGCCGCCCAAACCGACGTGCGCAGGTCCGTCGACGATCCGCAACACGATGCCCGCAACAACGTGCTGGGCACCATCAACACACTGGAAGCGACCCGGCGGGCACAGGTACCGCGGATCGTGTATGCCGCCTCGGGAGGCTGCCGCTACGGTGCGCCGGCCACGTTGCCCGCCACTGAGGACGCTGCCGTGAACCCGCTTTCCCCGCACGCGGTGGCCAGCGTGGCGAGCGAACTCTATATGGGTGCCTACGCCGGCATGTACGGCGTGGCGCCCATCTGTCTGGCGCTGTCGAACGTCTACGGGCCACGGCAATATCCCGATGCCAGAGCCGGCGTGGTCACGGCGTTCGGCAGCGCGATGATCTCCGGCCGTCGCACCACCATCTTTGGCGACGGCAGCTCGACCCGGGACTATGTTTACGTCGACGACGTGGTGCATGCCTTCCTGTGTGCCGCCGACGCTCCGGTGACGACGACGGGCACCTTCAACATCGGCACCGGTGTGCAGACATCCGTCACCGAGCTGCACGAGCTGATCGCCGCGGAAGTGGGTGTCTCGTGTCCGCCGCGCTACGCCGCGGCCCGCACCGGCGACGTACACGCCAGCGCGGTCGACCCGACCCTAGCCAGCCGCATCCTGGGGTGGAAAGCCGACACGGACCTCAGCGATGGCATCAAGCGCACCGTGGACTGGCTGCGCGCCATCCTGGCGCCCCACCCGGCTGCCCGCGCCGAGGCCTGAACGCCACCGAGTGTGCGGCCCGGCGTCGGTGCTCTGAGCCGGACGCACGGCAGGGAATAGCGGTTAAGGCGGTTAAGGCTCGGTGCCCGCGGCGGCGGTGGAAAGCTCAGGTGGTGCGCCGACGGACACCATTTTCATGGCGAGCGCGTGGCGTCGCTGGATGAATTGATCGAAGTATTCCGCTCGGTCGGGATTTGTCACGCAGCCCAGCGCCTGGGTCCATGCTATTCGAAGATTATCGAAGTAGCGCTCGGGCTGGTCGAGGTCGCTGATCCGTTGGATACCCGTCCACAGCGCTACAAGCATCGTGGCGATGTCTTCGGGTTTGTGGCGCTCGACGATGTCGCCCTCGGCCACCGCCCTTTCGATGAGGGTGCCGACGAACTCCACCCACGACCGCCAGCGCGCATCGGCCTGCGCGGTTGAGTCATCGAAGGTTTCGAGCAGCCGGACACCGGCTCGGGCGACCTCGTCTTGAGTGTTTTGGACCGCAAGGAGGTAGACGAGATCGATCAGCGTTTCCAGAGCCGACATCTGGCGGGCCAGCAACTCGTTGATCGCGGCACCGTTCATTTCGGAGACGTCGTCGATGATCGCCATGGCCAGCGCCTGCTTGGACGGGAAATGAAAGTACATCGCCCCTTTGGTGAGCTGGGCCTCAGCAAGGATGTCGTCGAGGCTGACCATGCTGTACGGGCGGCGGGCAAACTGGCGCGCCGCTGCCGCGATCAGCCGGTCCCGTGTGGCGCCGGTTCGCCGTGCGCTGCCCTCGGTCATCACCCTCTCCATCTCGCCGGGCGCACCGCGCGGGCGGACCACTTCGCGCCTCGGCGACTCACCGCCGATTCAGTCGGTCCCATGCTAGAGCAGGCCGACGCGCTGACCGTGGATGTCCACGCGCCGCCGGCGTCACCCCCGGACGCGGATCGGTCGCTGCTTAGTCTCTGGTTCAACCCGATACCACATTCTTTTAACCTGACCGAAAGACCTTGAGTCAAATTGGGGACTTCTAAGAAGCCGCCAAGTATGTATTGTACTACCTAGCAACATGGTCTCAGATTCATCTCATCGGTGTCCAAGTGCAGGCGCGCGTCCGTGGGGGGCCCATTCCGGGTGGCTGCTTTTGTTGGGGAGGAGTGTTCGATGTACGTTACGACCACACAGTCGGCGGTGTTGGCGCCTTCTGGGGAAACGCGCGGCTATCCGCATGAACGCGTCGGCATCGGCGGTGTTCAGCGGATCGAGCGGCGGCGCAACGGGACTCCGGGCGAGTCGCCGATGGCGGCACTGATGCGTCTGCCCGCTGTGGTGGTCTTGGAGCGGATGCCGGTCCCAGCGCTGGCCGTGGGGCGCGACGGCAACATCTTGTTTGCGAACGCGGCGTTTGCTGAGATGGTCGGCTACGCGCAGGACGGGTTGGTGGGATGGGCCTTCGCCCAAATCTTTGGAACGCCGCCGGCCACGGTATCTGCGCTTTCTGGCGTCGAGGCATTGGCGAATCTGGTTGTCGACCTGCAGCACTGCGAGGGTTGGACGGTGCGGGCCAGGATGAGTAGGTCTCTGATGCGCAGCGACGACCCGCTGGTGTTGCTGACCTTCGAAGACCTGACGGAACGGCTCTGGACGGACGACTAGACCTTCGACTAAACCTCGACAAGTCGTCGTCTCGGGCTGTCTCTTCGGGTTGGCGCGGATCGAGTGCTTGGATCGCCTGAGTGGCCGGAGCCCGTAGTCGGCCGGCGATGGGCACGGGCCAAACGCCTGTGGCCCTGGCAGATTCGCTTGACCCAATGACCGCCGGCGAACTTGTGGCGGTGTGCGCGGTGCCCAAGTATCGGCCGCAGACCTGGAAACATGTTGTCGCGCCGAATGATCGGACGCAATCGCGCCGGCGGGTAACTGACAGCTGACGACCGTCTCGGCCCGTTGGCCGCACCTGGCGACCGGCACGGCCGACGCGGCATCGACGATCCCACCGGTCGCCCGGGTGTCGGGCCACTTTCGCGATCGCGGCATTTGTTCCGCGGGTGGGTTTAGCCGTGGTTGCCGGGCAGCGCTCGAAATCGAACAAGACCGACGGTATGGGCAGACTGAAGGTATACCCGTTGGATTGCGCCGCAACGAAAAGTATGTATGCTTCGGGATAATTGGATAGTCGGTATCACCGTTCCACCCACTTGCCGCGCTAGTCGCGCCTGGCGTCCGGGTCAGCGGCCTTCCATGAGGAGAAGCACATGTCGTTCGTGACCACACAGCCGGGGATGCTGGCGTCCGCAGCCGCAGAACTGCAAAGCATCGGATCTGGAATGGCTGCCGGCAACAGCGCGGCGGCGGCCCCGACGACCGGAGTGGTTCCCGCCGCCGCCGACGAGGTGTCGGCGCTGACAGCCGCGCAGTTCGCCGCACAGGCGCAGATGTACCAGGCGCTGGGCGCCCAAGCCACCACGATCAACGAACTGTTCGTCAACGCGTTGGCGAACAGCGCCGGATCGTACGCGGCCGCCGAGGCCGCCAATGCGGCAGCCGCGCTGTAAGCCGCCGAAGGATCAGCCATGGATTACGGGGCTCTCCCGCCGGAGGTCAACTCCGCACGGATGTATGCCGGTCCGGGGCCGGAGTCGCTGCGGGCCGCAGCGGCCGGCTGGAACCAGTTGGCCGTCGAACTGCACTCGGCGGCGTCGGGTTACGGATCGGTGATCGCGGGCCTGACCGACGGGCCGTGGATGGGGCCGTCGTCGGGGGCGATGGCGGCTGCGGCCGCGCCTTACGTGGCATGGCTGAACACCACCGCCGGGCAAGCCGAGCTGACGGCCGCGCAGGCCCAGGCGGCGGCGGGCGCCTATGAGGGAGCGTTCTCGATGACGGTGCCGCCGCCGGCGATCGCCGCCAATCGCGCTCAGCTAGCTTCGCTGGTCTCGACGAACTATTTCGGCCAGAACACAGCGGCGATCGCGGCCAACGAGGCCCAATACAGCGAGATGTGGGCCCAGGATGCCGCGGCGATGTACAACTATGCCGCCAACTCGGCGGCGATCACCAAGAGCGTGACCCCGGTCACGGCGCCGCCGGAGACCACCAACGCAGCCGGGCTGGTCGCGCAGCACGTTCGGGGCGCCACCACGGCGACCGGCGGAGGTGCGCAGTCGGCGCTGTCAAGCCTGGTCACCACCGTTCCCAATGCGCTGAACGGCCTGGCATCGCCCGGTTCGTCGACGTCGGGTCTCCTGGGCGGTATTACGACGACAACCGGGACCCAGTCGCTGCTTTCATCGATGTTTTCGCCGTCGTCCATGGGCAGTATGTTGCAAAGCCTGGCCCTTGAACCCGTCGATCTGGCCGGTTTTGGTGGCATGTTCATGGGTGTCGACGCGCTGGGCACGCTGTTTGGCACGCCGATGAGCGCAGCGCTCACCGCTACCCCGGCGGCCCTTGCCGGCGACGTGGGTGCCGCGGAAGGGGTGGGAGCCGCTGTTGCCGCCGGAGACCTCGGAGCCGCCGTTGGCGCCGCAGATGCGTTGGGCGGCGCATCGGGTCTGGGCGCCATGGCGGGCCTGGGAGAAGCGGCCTCGGTCGGGGGTTTGGCGGTACCGGCGAACTGGGGATGGGCTGCGACAGCTCCCGCGGGGATGCTGGGGTCCATGCCGCTGATGGCTCCCGTGACCGCCGCACAGCTGGCCGGCGCAACGGACCTTGGCGCGGGACTCGGCTTCCCGTTCATGTTCCCCGGGCTACCGACGGCGGCCGCCCGTGCGGGCGGCGCCGTCGGTTCCGGAAAGTACGGGTTGCCTGTCGCGGCCGTGATGACGCGCCCGCCGGCCGCCGGATACGGGCCGACCCCCGACGCTGCGCCGGCTGCGAAATACCCGGTGCCCGCGCAATTCCCGGCCGACGGACACGCCCCCCCAGGATACCAGCCGGCGATCGTGTATCTGCCGACCAACGGTCACGCGAAGAGCAACGCCTGACGCGCGGCGCAGAACAACGAACAGCTACCAGTTGAGGAGAGCAAAATGCCAACACGCTTCATGACGGATCCGCGCCGGATGCGGGCGACGGCGGGCCGCTTTCAGATGCACGCCCAGACAGTCGAAGACGAGGCCCGGACGAGGCCAGAAAGACCACGAAAGACGTGGCCTTTCCTCGACAATGAGCATTCGCAGCAGTTCCTGGGCAGCTGAAGCCACTGTCGGGCCGGGGCTTTCACGTTAGGAACAGTCAAGATGACGATCAGTTATCAGTTTGCCGATGTCGACGCCCACGGCGCGACCATTCGCGTGCAGGCGGTGGCGTTGCAGGCCGAGCACCAGGCCATCGTCCGCGATGTCGCGCCGCCCCGAAAGTTCCCGGCCGCCAGCGAGCCTAGTGCGAAGGTATGGGAGCGGTGTGTGCCTCACAACTGTGATGCAGGAACCCGCTCCATGCGGGCAATTTCAACGCAGCGCGGGTCCTGCCGGACCCGCCGGGGGAGTGAGCCGGTGGATGTGTCCGGTCATCACGGTCATGTGACGCAAGCGTTTGCACGGGCATAGGGGTCATCGTGGAGATACAGGAACTTTGGCGGATCTTCCGGCAGCGCTGGCGGGTCGTGATCATCGTGACGCTGATCTGCGTATGTCTTTCCCTATCGTGGTCGCTGGCGGGCCCGGTGTCATACCAAGCACGGGGCAGCATCATCATTTCCACATCGGGAAGTTTGGGAGCGGCCGAAGACGCCTACAACGGGGAGCAAGTGTC
>JAQTVU010000073.1:3813-8167 GCA_028706695.1 Mycobacterium sp. | reverse complement strand
CTCGGGCCTGCGTTTTCGACGTGCCAGCAGATCCGGCCGCGGCGCCCCGCAGCATTGCCGCTGCGCCGTCGCCGGTTTGCTATGCGATACCGCTTTCCTGGCTATCCCCGTCGGCCGCGCAACCCCCGGGCCGAAAGCCCCTATCATGGAGCTGGTCAGCGCGCGGAGTCCAATGCGTGCATTCATTACACGGCGCCGATACTGAGGTGTTGACCGACCGAGATTGGAGAGAGCGGCATGGCGCATAGCCGGAAGAACAATGAGGCGGGTGGCACCTTGCGACGCAACTCGTTTGTGCTGGCGGCAAGCCTGGCGGGGCTGGCCGCCGGCGCAGTTATTGCCGGCGGGGGGATCGCCGGCGCCGACACCAGCCAACCGGTGCCCAGCGCGCGCTTCGCGGACGGCGGCCAGCCGCCGCCCGGACCGCCCGGCGCAGATGACCCGAGCCCGCCGCCGGGCTCGCCGGCCCCCGGCCAGCCCGGAGTTCCCGGTGCCCCGGCGGCGCCGGCGCCACCGGGGCAGTGATCCCGGAACAACCGGTGGCCATCGGGTTTGCACCCGTAGGCCGCGCCTTGACCGGGTTCATCGGGCTTTAATTGGGCACTGCTGAACGGCGACGCCACCGCCGCCGGCCCCGCGCGACCCTGTCCTGGATGACCCGGGTGGGCCTCACGGTGGCGGCCGGTGCGCTGTTTTGTGCCAGCTTTCCGCCGGTCAACTTGTGGTGGGTCGCCGTCCCCGCTTTCGCTTTGTTCGCCTGGGTGTTGACGCACCCAGCCACGACGCCAGCAGGTGGCGCGGCCTACGGCCTGGTCTTCGGCTTGGCGTTCTATGTGCCGTTGGTGCCATGGGCCGCGAAGTTCGCCGGTACCCTGCCGTGGCTGGGGTTGGCAATGCTCGGCGCCGTGTTCACACCGTTTTTCGGGCTGACGGCAGTCGCGGTGCGCCGGTTGCCAGGTTGGCCCCTGTGGTTTGCGGCGTTGTGGTCGGTGTCGGAGTGGTTGCGGTCCTGGGTGCCCTTCGGCGGATTCCCGTGGGGCGTGGTGGCGGCCGGCCAAACCGGGGGGCCGTTGCTGCCGTTGGTGCGGCTGGGCGGTTCACCGCTGCTGTCGGTGGCGGTCGTCCTGATGGGCTGCAGCCTGGCCGCGATCGCGCGCGACCTGGTGGTGTGGCGGCAACGCAGCCGCGCGGGTGCCCTCGGGCCGCCGCGTGCGGCCGCGCTGGCCGGGGTTTACCTGTGTCTGGTGCCGGGCGTCGCCGCGGCCACCTGGCCACCCGTGCGGCAGGCCGCGTCGGCTGTCGGCCCGGCGGTCACCGTGGCGGCGGTGCAGGGCAGCGTGCCCCGCCTCGGCTACGGCTTCAATGCGCAACGGCGCGCCGTGCTGGACAACCACGTGCGCGAGACGCTGAAGCTGGCCGACGACGTCCGCGACGGCAGGGCGCCGCGCCCGTTGTTCGTGGTGTGGCCGGAGAACTCATCCGACATCGATCCGATGCTCAACCGCGACGCCGCCCGGCAGGTCACTGCCGCCGTCCAGGCGATCGGCGCCCCGATTCTGGTCGGCGCGCTGCTGGCGGTGCCGCACACCGCGGTCGGCAACCCCGCCTACACCAACACGGTGATCGTGTGGAATCCAGGCTCCGGGCCGGGCGACCGGCACACCAAGCAGGTCGTGCAGCCGTTCGGGGAGTACATGCCCTTGCCGTGGCTGTTCAACCACCTGTCGGCCCATTCCAGCCGCGCCGGCTACATCGTGCCGGGGCGCAGCACCGGGGTGGTGCATGCCGTCGGTGTTCCGGTCGGTGTCGGCACCTGCTGGGAGGTCACCTTCGACCGGGCGCTGCGGCAGTCGGTGAACAACGGCGCCCAGTTGCTGGTGGTCCCGGCCAACAACGCCACGTTCGGCCAGATGATGAGCGAGCAGCAACTGGCCTTCTCCAAAGTCCGTGCCATGGAACTGGATCGCTACGTCGTCGTCGCCAGCACCACCGGTGTCAGTGCGGTGATCGCTCCGGACGGCCATGAGGTGACCCGGACCGGGTACTTCAGTCCCGCCTACATCGATGCGTCGGTGCGCCTCGAGACCCATCTGACTCCGGCGGCGCGCTACGGCGCACTGGTGCAGTGGCTGCTGATCGCGGTCGGGGCCGGTGCCCTCCTGGCCGCGTTGGTGCGCCGGCGCCGGTCGCATGCGCTGCCGCCGTCGGAGCAAGAGGTCGGCTGACCAATCACGCGGGGCTGTCGTCTTACCCGGATGAGCGGGTATGGCGTGCACAATGACACGGTGCCGACCGGGAAGTCAGTGCTCGAGCGGCCCGGCTCGCCGCCGCGGGTCCGTTGACGTGGCGGGGTTCGGCTTCGGGACCCTGGCGCTGCTGAGCGCGGTGGGATGCGCCGGCCCGCTGCTGGCTTCGCTGCCGCGCCTGCGGGTACCGGTGGTCATCGGTGAGCTGGCCGCGGGCCTGATGGTCGGCAAGACAGGTTTCGGTGTGGTCGATGTCGCCGACCCGACGTTTCGGTTGTTGGCCGACGTCGGCTTCGCGCTGGTCATGTTCGTGGTGGGCACCCACGTCCCGGTTCGGGGTAACCACATCCGTTCGGCGCTGCCGTTGGCGCTGGCGCGGGCGGTCGCGTGCGGTGCGGTCGCCGTGGCGATCGGCGCCGCGCTCGCGGCCGAGTTCGGTACCGGACACGCGGCGCTATACGCGGTGCTGATGGCCTCGTCGTCGGCGGCGCTGGCATTGCCGGTGGTCGATTCGCTGCGGCTGCGCGGACCGCGGGTGCTGTCGGCGACCGTGCAGGTCGCTGTCGCGGACGCCGCATGTATCCTCTTGCTGCCCTTGGCGATTGACGTACGGCGTGCACCGGCGGCGGCGCTGGGCGCGCTGGCGATCGCGAGTTGCGCGGTGGTGCTGTTCGCGCTGCTGCGCGCCGGTAACCGCCGTGGCTGGCTGCGGCGCGTGCATGTCTATTCCGAGAAGCACCGGTTCGCGCTGGAACTGCGGACCAACCTGCTCGTGCTGCTGACGCTGGCCGCGTTGGCCGTCCGCACCCACGTGTCGATCATGCTGGCGGGTTTCGCGCTGGGTCTGGTGATCGCCGTGGTCGGCGCGCCGCGCCGGCTGGCCCGCCAGCTCTTCGGCATCACCGAGGGATTCTTCAGCCCGCTGTTCTTCGTCTGGCTGGGCGCCTCGCTGCAGGTGCGCGAGCTGGGTGCACGACCCGAATTCCTCGTACTGGGCGCGGGCCTGGGGCTGGGGGCGGTGCTGGCCCACGGCGTGGGGAAGCTGTTGGGGCAGCCGCTGACGCTTGCGGTGCTTTCGGCAGCCCAGCTCGGTGTGCCGGTCGCGGCGGCCACCATCGGCACCCAGGACCGCCTCCTGGCTGCGGGCGAAGCGCCGGCGTTGATGTTCGGCGCTCTGCTGACCATCGTGGCCACCTGGATCGCGGCCACGCTGGCCGCGCGCGGCCAGCGCACCCCGGCCTCGCCTGCCGCCGACGACCCACACGACGACCATCGCGAGGACCATCAGGCGTAGCTTGCCGCGGGCGGCGGCTATTGGCACAAAGTCCTCTCGGCTAGAGTCCTCGTGCTCTCGTGTGCCCGGCGCGGCTTGCGGCATGGTAGATCCCAATCAGTTTTGCGAAGGGAATCCGCCATGAACGCGCACTTTCCGGATGCGGGCACGGTTCGGACGGTCCTGACGCTGGCGTCGCGCGCGCCCTCGATACACAACACCCAACCCTGGCGGTGGCGCGTGGACGAGGCGAGCTTGCATCTTTACGCCGACGAAACCCGGCACCTGCCCAGCACCGACCCGGACGGCAGGGACCTCATCTTGAGTTGTGGCGCGACGCTGCATCATTGCGTGGTGGCTTTGGCCGCCGTCGGGTGGCGTTCCCGGGTGACCCGACTGCCCAACCCGGCCGATCCCACCCATCTCGCCGCGATCGAGCCGTCGCGCCATCCCGCCGACCCCGTCGACATCGCGCTTGCGGCGGCCATACCGCGGCGCCGCACCGATCGGCGCCGGTACAGTTCCTGGCCGGTGCCGGTGGCCGACATCGCGATGATGGCCGGGCGAGCGGCCCGCAACGGCGCCACGTTGTGTCAGGTGGAAGACCTCGACAAGCTGCACGGCATCGTCGCGCAATCGGTGGCGGAGCACTTCAATCGCGATTACCTGGCCGAACTCACCGCCTGGAGTGGGCGTTACGCCTCGGTGGCCGGGGTCCCGGCCCGCAACACGCCGGTACTGGACCCGACGTCGAAAATCCCGGGACGGTTATTCGCCGCCCCCTCCCTGGACATGGCGCCGGATACCTCGGCCGCCGAGGACAGCGCCGTGGTCC
>JAQTVU010000073.1:0-3803 GCA_028706695.1 Mycobacterium sp. | reverse complement strand
TGGCGCTGGGAACCCGCACCGACGATCGGCTGGTCCAGCTGCGCGCCGGCGAGGCCACCAGCATCGTTCTCCTCACGGCGACGGCGGCGGGGTTGGCCAGTTGCCCGGTCACCGAACCGCTGGAAGTGCCCGAAACCCGCCAGGAGGTCCGCTCGGGCATCTTCGGCGGCAGCCATTACCCGCAGATGTTGCTCCGAGTGGGCTGGGCGCCGATCAACGCGGACCCGTTGTCGGCGACGCCTCGACGAGAACTCGCCGAATTCGTTCAGTGGGTGTCTGGGCCGGAGAAGAATGTCGTCAAATAGGCCTCGAACAGGCCGGCGTTCGGGCTCATGCCCGCATGGTGGGTCAGACCAACAGAATGGGGTGGACCACGGCGGCACTTCGGCGGCACCGCCGACTCCCGCCCGGCATGCCGCGGCGGCCGCGGTCGGTACGGCGATGTTGGCACTGTTGCTCGTCGGTGTCGCGACGACGGTGCTTTTGGCCGTCGTGAGTTGTCGGCTTCACCGACTTCGCGACGCTCGGCGGGAGCTGGCCATCAAATGCCCGGTCGAAAACGGTGGCCGGGCGAATCGCCAATGACGCGCGGCGCGGCCCGATTCCGGTGGATGATGTTGCGGTGAGCGGATATCAATTCGATACGGCCGCGCTGCACCGCCTCGTCGAGGTGCTGATCGAGCGGGGCTACCGTGTCATCGGCCCAACCCTGCGGGACAACGCGATCGTGCTCGCCGAATTGGAATCGGCCGGGGAGTTGCCGCGCGGCTGGGGCGTCGAGGTGGGACCGGGACACTACCGGGTGCGCCGCCGCGACGACGAGGCGGCATTCGGGCATTCGGCGGGCCCGCAGTCCTGGAAGCAATTCCTGCACCCCCCGCGGCAGCGGCTGTGGGCCGGGACGCGGGACGGAACCGCCGAGGAGCCCGGCCGGGAGGCGCCGCGCTACGCATTCCTCGGTGTCCGCGGCTGCGACCTGGCCGCGATCGCCACCCTGGACCGGGGGTTTGGCCGCTGCCAGTATCCCGACGACTCGTTCGTGGAGCGTCGGCGGCAGCTCTTCGTGGTGGCGGTGAACTGCACGGAACCGGGCGGGCTGTGCTTCTGCGCATCCATGGGCACCGGTCCGGCGGCCGGGCCGGGCTACGACCTGGCCCTTACCGAGCGCTTCGCCGGCGACGAGCCGTCCTACCTGGTCGAGGTCGGCACTCCGGAGGGCTCCGATGTGTTGGCGGCCGTGCCGCACCGGGTCGCCGATGACGACGAAGTCGACTGCGCGTGCGCCGATGTCGCGGCCGCCGCGCACCGGATGGGCCGCCGGATGCCGGAGACCGATCTGCGTGACCTGCTGATCCGGTCCCGCGAGTCACCGCAGTGGGAGGAGGTCGCCGGGCGCTGCCTGACCTGCGGTAACTGCACGATGGTGTGTCCCACCTGCTTTTGCACCAGCACCGAAGACGTCAGCGACCTCACCGGTGCGCACGCGGAGCGCTGGCGGCACTGGGCATCGTGTTTCGAGTTCGACTTCACCTACATCCACGGCGGCGGCAGCGTCCGGCGGTCCGCCCCGTCGCGCTATCGGCACTGGCTGACCCACAAGCTCGGCACCTGGCACGACCAGTTCGGCACGTCGGGCTGCGTGGGCTGCGGTCGCTGCATCGCCTGGTGTCCCACCGGCATCGACATCACCGCGGAGATGAACAAGATGGCCGGCGATGACTGACGGCGCGGGTGGCGCCGCGGCACCGTCGGCCGTGGGTTTCATGGTTCCTCGTCCGTACCGGGTGCGCAGTCGCGAGGTGGAAAGCCCCGATTCGGCGACGTTGCGCCTCGAGCCGCTCGGCGAGGCGCTGCGCGCGCCGCTGCCCGGGGAGTTCATGATGCTCTACGCGTTCGGCGTCGGGGAGGCGGCGATCTCGATCAGCGGTGACCCCACCGTCACCGACGGGTCGATCACGCACACGATCCGCGGGGTCGGCGCCGTCAGCCGGGCCCTGCGCGACGCCGCGCCGGGCACCGTCGTGGGAGTGCGGGGGCCGTTCGGCACGACGTGGGGGCTGGCCGAAGCCGCGGGCCGGGACCTGGTCATGGTCGCCGGCGGCGTCGGCTTGTGCCCGTTGCGCCCGGCGGTGCTGGCTGCGCTGGCTCGGCGGGCGAGCTACGGCAGGCTGACGCTGATCGCGGGCGCCCGGTCGCGCGACGACCTGGTGTTCGCCGCGCAACTCGAAAAGTGGTCGACGGACCCGCAAATCGAGTTGCACGTCACGGTGGACGTCCCGGTCCACGGCTGGCGCGGCGAGGTCGGAGTGGTCACCGAGCCGCTGAACGGGCTGACGCTGGATCCCGAACGCACCACCGCGTTCCTGTGCGGACCCGAACCCATGCTGCGCTTCGGCGCGGCGGCGCTACTGGCTAAAGGTGTTGCCGCGCGACATATCCGGGTATCGCTGGAGCGAAACATGCAATGCGGGATCGGCTGGTGCGGTCACTGCCAGCTGGGGCCGCTGCTGCTGTGCCGCGATGGGCCGGTGGTCGGTTACGACGTCGCGGGCCCGTTGCTGGATGTGAAGGAGCTTTAAGATGAGCGCGCCCACGCTGGCCGTATGGAAGTTCGCCTCCTGCGACGGCTGCCAGCTGACCCTGCTGGACTGCGAGGCCGAGCTGCTCACCCTCGCCGGCCAACTGCGGATCGCCACCTTCGCCGAGGCGTCCAGCGCGATGGTCGGCGGGCCCTACGATGTGTCGCTGGTCGAGGGGTCGGTCACCACCCGGCGCGACGAGCAACGCATCCGCGAAATCCGCGAGCAGTCCCGCGTGCTCGTCACCATCGGCGCGTGTGCGACGGCCGGGGGAGTGCAGGCGCTGCGCAACTTCGGCGACGTCGCCGAATTCGTCTCGGTCGTCTACGCCAAACCCGAGTACATCGACACGCTGGCGACCTCCACCCCGGCGTCGGCGCACGTGCCGGTCGACTATCAGCTGCACGGCTGCCCGATCGACCGCGGCCAGTTGCTCGACACCCTCGCGGCGCTGCTGATCGGCCGCAAGCCAAGGCTGCCGGCCAAGACGGTGTGTACGGAGTGCAAGCTGCGTGGGGTGGCGTGCGTCGTTGTGGCACAAGGCATCCCGTGCCTGGGTCCGGTCACCCACGCCGGCTGCGGCGCGCTGTGCCCCCGGCACAACCGGGGCTGCTACGGCTGTTTCGGCCCGTCGGCCGCGGCCAGGACCGCGCCCCTGATCCCGTTGCTGCGCCGCGACGGCATGTCCGACGGTGACGTGGACCGGGTGTTCTCCACGTTCAACGTTGCCGCCTTCACAGCCGAGCGGAGCAAGCAGTGACCCAGGCGCGGCGCACGCTCAGCGTCGGCACGTTGACCAGGGTGGAAGGCGAAGGCGCGCTTCATGTCTCGTTGTGCGGCGGCGCGCTGGAAAGCGTGGAACTCAACATCTACGAACCGCCGAGGTTCTTCGAGGCGTTCCTGCGTGGCCGCGCCCACACCGAGCCGCCGGACCTGACCGCACGCGTGTGCGGGATCTGCCCGGTCGCCTACCAGGTCAGCGCCTGCAACGCGATCGAGGACGCCTGCGGGGCGGAGATCGATCCCGAGATCGTCGCGCTGCGGCGGCTGCTGTACTGCGGCGAGTGGATCCACAGCCACGTGCTGCACATCTATCTGCTGCACGCGCCGGATTTCCTGGGCTATCCCGACATCGTGGGCATGGCCCGCGACCACGCCGCGGCGGTCGAGCGCGGGCTTTCCCTGAAGAAGGCCGGTAACCAGTTGATGGAGTTCATCGGCGGG